>JAGUUF010000099.1 GCA_020063545.1 Cytophagales bacterium | reverse complement strand
GCCTACCCACGTACCCTCCGGAGTAACGGCAATAACAGCTTTGCCCTCATCCATTTTCTTTTGTATGTATTCGGGCGAGCGTTTGGCAATGCCGGTGCCCCGGGCTTTGGCCGACTCAGCCATCTCGGCAGTAATGGTTTCAGCGTAATGTTTATCGGCAGGAGTTGCCAGCCTGACGATGATGTTATGATTGTGCAATGTTGTTGCGCAGTTAATTAACCGAGTAAAAACTAAAACATAAGCAAACACAAGGTCCCTGACCTTATGCCTGAATCAACAGAAGTTGGGGGTATGTATCAGATACGCACGAAGCGCGTAGGGCGGCAACGCCTGGACACCAAACAGGCCGGGATGAAGAACGGAAGTGTTCTTTTGGGATGGTGCGCAACCGTAGTTGCTGCAATGGTGGTCGTTGTTTTCAATTTCTTGCTTAGCGGTTAAAGTTAAACGTCAGATAAAAGGCATTCAGTTTGGATTTTTTGTTTAAACAGTTTTGCAAAATTAAACGATAAAGTTGTGACAATGGCAAATAATTTCCGGCAATGGCGCAAATATTTTTCCGAACGAGGGTTAGCTGCGGCCCCTGAAGCCGGGCAGCGAGAGCTTAAACTTAACGGCAAGCAAGCGGATGAAGATGATGATTAGAATGGAGGCGACCATGTTTACATTCCGCGCCAGTGGGGTGTTCAGGTCGAGCAGCAGGTACACAATAGCCCCCGCCAGGCAGGCCGTTGCATAGATTTCCTTGCGGAAGATAACGGGCACTTCGTTGGTTAGCGTGTCGCGGATGACGCCTCCCATTACAGCGGTGAACATGCCCATAATGGCGGCTATCTCAGGCCTTACCCCTAATCCGATGGCTTTTTCGGTGCCAAGGACGGTAAAGAAAGCTATTCCCAATGTATCAAACAGGAGAAATGTTCTGCGCAGTTTAACAAACACCCGGTGGAACAGGATTGCGGCAATAACTCCAATTAAAACGGCATACAAAAAGTTGATGTCGCCAATCCATACCAACGGGTAACTGCCCAGCATCATGTCGCGCAGGGTACCGCCACCGATGGCCGTAACAAACCCGGTGAAGCCGGCTCCAAACCAGTCGTGCTCTTTGTTCTGCATGGCCAGGGCCCCGGATATGGCAAAAAAGAACGTACCGATAAGTTCAAGCGGATACTGGAAGTACATGTTCTAAAAATCAGGGCAGGGAATTACCAGTTTGTCCTTGGGCGGTTTGCGCGGGTCGCGCATGGGCCATGTGTACACCAGGCTGAACTCGTGCGCCCCGCCACTGCCGGAACCAAGCTTTGAAATGGTGTAATCGTAACTGTACCCGATGTTGAGCGCCTCCTTTGCCCCGATGTTGGTAAATCCGAGCAGCAGCACGATTGATTCGTTGTTTACAAAGCCGTTAACCTGTTTAAACGGAACACCGCGGTACCACAAGCCAAGCACTACCGGTTCGGCTGTGTAATAAACACCTAAATCCAACTGGTCGAACTGCCCCTGGTGGCGATACTGAAAGGCCGGGCTGATGCTGCGTTCGGCCTGCTGGGCATACAGTCCGGATCCTTTTACCCCGGGTTTCATATAGTATTTAAATCCGCCATGCACCGAAAGCTTAACCGGCAGCGGACTGTTTTCATCAATTATTGATTGGTTGGGTGTGTTGAGGTGAAAAGCCGCAATGCCCAGGTAGGCAACGCGTGTAAAAAAAACTCCGCCCAGTGAAAGGTCGACAAATGTTTTGCTGAAATTGGTTACAAAAGTCTCGGCTGTCTGGGGAGAAATCAGTTCACCGGTAATCGGATCAAACTGGTCGCCAAACGTGAGTTTGTTGAAATTAATATCACGGTTATAGAGTGCAACCTGTGCACCCGGCCTGAACCCAACATTCTTGGAGAACTGAATCTCGTAAGAATACTGGAGCCCAACGAAGGTAGACCGCAGACCTGCAAGTCCTTCCACATCCCGGTTCAATATGATGCCCACACCGCTGTTTTTGTCTTCAATGAAATAATCGAAATATGCCGACATGGTTGTGAAGTTCGCATCAATAGCCGGCCATTGGTTGCGGTAGTTTATCCCGGCACGGGCCTGACCGGTTGATCCGGTAAGTGCAGGGTTAAGGTATAGCGGGGCGGCATAAAACTGGCTGAACTGCGGATCCTGGGCAGTTACCGGCCCAAACAAAAGCAGCATTAATACCACAGTAAAGGGCACTTTATTGAACCGGTTGATGTATGAACGTAAAACCATTAAAGCAAATTAAAGCGATTCATCGTTGGAATAAAACCCCGGGATGTTTAAAAGCCGTTGTTTACAGATTCTTTAACGATATTTTTGGTCAAAATGTATATTTTCGCAAGCACCGTTTCGTTTACCACGTGGCGGGTGCGATTTTTCAATCGTAAATCTGCCTTTACGTAAAGCTGCAATGAACGCAATGAGTATGCAACGATGGATGGTGGTGGTGTGCAGTTGGCTGACAATCGCTGCGTGCGCTCAGGATTTCACCCGGCACAACTGGTACTTTGGCAATGGCGGGCAAGCCATACGCTTTAACCGGACCGACAATTCGCCTGCTCTTATATCAACCCCTAATCCGCTTGGCCTGGGAGGAAGCGCAGTAGCTACCGACCCGATAAACGCCAACCTGTTATTCTATACCAACGGCAACCAGGTGTTTGACGTAACCCATGCCCAGATGCCGAACGGCTTCGGGTTAACGGCCAACCTGAACGGCAACCAGCATGTGGCCATCTGCCCCGTGCCCGGGATTCCCAATCAATATTATGTTTTCACCAACACGGCAAATTTTACAACCGGAGGCAACATTGCCGTAAGTGTGGTGGATATGGGCGCCTTCGGCAATTCGGTTTTTCCGGCTCCGCCCATCGGTGATGTCATTTCAAAAAATCAACCCTTTGGTATTGCCGCCAACAGCCGATCAGAAGCGATGCTAACCATACCGGATGCAAACGGCACCGATTACTGGCTGATTACACACGAAAACAATACCGATAATTACACCGTAACCCATGTGCTGCCGGGCGGCACGTTTAATCACACCACCTTTACCAACCTTACCGGTAGCCTTGATATTTCGGCTGCCAACTTTGCATACGATTCGCTTACCGGCCGTATTGCCGTTACACCGCAAACCGCCAACCGCAATGTGATTATCCTTGATTTTGACAACGCCACCGGATCACTTTCATTTAACCAGTTTGTGTTTAATACCGCACACACCGCAGCACAGGCTCTTTACGATACCGAGTGGAGTTCAAACAGTCAGTACCTGTACATATCAAGGCTTAATGATTCCGGTACCGATGCCCAGGTACTGCAATTTGATTTACTCAATCCAACCGCTTCGCTTGCACCGGTACTTCCCTCCAACGTTTTCCGAAGCTGGGGTTTGCAACTGGCGCCCGACAGCGCCATTTACCATCTGTACGAATCAAGCGCAGGACAGTTCAGGGTTGCCCGCCTTACCAACACCGACAGCGTGGCAACACGTATTGTGTATACTCCGATTGCTTTTGCGTCTAATCCGAATTTCAACGCACAACAGTTTCCTTCTTTTTCTCCAGCAACGGACGTTAACCTCTCGGTATCGTTTGTTTCATCGGGAAATTGTTCAGCTACGCCCATTTCATTTTACCCTACCGTAAGCCCTGCAGCCGACAGCCTGGTTTGGGATTTTGGTGACGGCAACGGCTCCAATCAATGGAGCCCGATTCATACGTATCAGACCGGAAGCGCGTACACGGTTACAGTAACCGCGTTCCTCAACGGCCGGTCGGCTTCATCAAGCGGAGTGGTAAACATCAATCAATTTGATCTTCAACTCAGGCTAGTTCAGGATACCACTGCCTGCGAATGCCAGTTGCCGGTTAACAACGGCATACCACCCTGCCCGAATGATACCAGCGATGACTTCTCGGTAACGGTTACTATACAAGGCGGCACTCCCGCCTCCGTCATCTGGTCGAATGGCGATGTGGGCACGGTACTCACACCTGATTCGGCAGGTTACTATTATGTAGTGGTAACCGATGGGCTTGGTTGCGCTGCCTATGCAGGCGTTAACGTGCGCGAATACGGATTGCAGGATCAACGGGCGAACATCTGGTACTTCGGCCAAAATGCGAGCATTGATTTCAACCAATTGCCTCGTGTGGCCATTACAGGGCCGGTGAACAGCCCCGAAGGCGTGGCCGTTATCAGCGACCGGAATGGAAATGTTATCCTGTCAACCGATGGGCAACGTGTGTATGATCGCAACGATAACGAAATTCCGCTGGCCGTACCCCCGGGCATCGGTGGTGAGAACGGTTCCACACAATCGGCCTTAATAATACCGGTTCCGGGCGATGAAACACTCTATTATATATTCACTACCCAGGAAGTACACGGAGCCAATACGTATGAACTTCGTTATTCGCTCTACGACATAAAACTTAATGGAGGCGATGGGGGTCTTGCCCAGTTCAACCAACTGCTGTTCTCCCGAAGCACCGAACGGATAACCGGTAACGGCAACTGGCTCATCGCACATGAATATGGAAACAATTCGTTCAGGGCTTACCCGATAACACCCACCGGCATCGGAAACCCGGTTATCTCCAGCATAGGCTCCGACTACCTGGTAACCGATGAAGGGTTGGCGCAAGGCTACATGAAACTTGGAACCCAAAACCGGTTGGTAGTGGCGTTAAGCAGAACCACAGCACCTTCAACCTACCAGGTAGCAGCGCTTGAGATTTTTGACTTCATTGATACGACCGGTGTGGTTACCAACTTCCGTTCGATAGTTCCCACGTACCCTACTGCCCCTGCCGGGCAACTTTACGGAATTGAGTTTGCCCTTAACAAATTCTTTGTCACCATCCGCAATTCAGCAACGGGCCAATCAACGCTGGCTGAGTTTTATTTTGATTACCTGGGACAACCACAACAGATCATCCCCCCGCTGGCTCCTGTTAATGAAGAATTGGGCGCCATACAACTTGGGCCCGATGGCCAGTTGTAT
>JAGUUF010000045.1 GCA_020063545.1 Cytophagales bacterium | reverse complement strand
TTACTTCAAATTGTATTTTCATCGGTAGGCCTGGTACTAGGTGCAAGCATGTGGTGGAGTGTATGGAGTAAAACTGTTCCTAAGAACTGGTACCTTGCGCAACATTTGAATGGCGTAGCTGTGAACTTTGCCGCTGTGCATGGTTCATTTTTCCGCTTTGGACTTGCAGGGTTGCTGCCCATACCTGATTCGCCTGAACTAAATACATTTGCACAAACCAGTATGATTGTGCTTGCACTGGTATTGAGGTTATGGCTTGGAAAGAAATTCCTGAAGAGAAGGAATTCCAACGAACTTTTAAACGCTCCGGTGTGAACAAGTATTTTTTCGAGAGTTGTTGATTTAAGGGGTCCTACAGAAGCTCTTTGTAACTCGCTCTTCTATCGGATGGTTCAATTTTGCAGCATTCTTCAAGTCATCACATGCTTCTGCCAATTTCTTTAGGCTGTAATAAGCTATCGCCCGGTTATAATAAGCTGCCCCATAATCCGGTTGAAACGTTATGGCTGCACTGTAATCTTCAATAGCTTCCACAAATCTTTTCTGAGCCGCCAGAACATTTCCGCGATTCACCCACGCTTTTACAAAGGTCTCGTCAAGTTCAATGGCCCCGGTATAATCCCGATAAGCACCCTGATAATCGCGAAGTTTTTCTTTTGCAACTCCTCGATTGAGCCATATTTCCGGGTTTGCCCGGTCAAGTTTTATAGCCTGATTGTAGTCAGCCAGTGCACCAGTAAAATCGTTGCGCAATAAGCGGTAATAGGCTCGCTCAAGGTAGGGGTCAAGCATAAGCGGGTCCGCGTTAATGGCTTCTGTAAGTTGTTGTTCGGCCTCGTTCAGGTTACCCTTACGGGCAGAAAGGGATGCCAGGTTATGTTTGGCAATAGGATGATCCGGGCTTAGTATCAACGCTTTTTGAAAATCTTCATCAGCACCGGCAATAGCGCAAACCTGTTTTCCTATGGCCCGGTTAATGTAGTAATCGGCTTCGTTTTGGTTTAGCCGGATGGCCGAATCAAAATACTGAACAGTTTGAGGGCAATTTTTTAATTGGACTGCAATTAACCCGAGGTAGTTAAACACCTGCGACTGGATAGCGCTTTGTGAGGTGAGTATCTGGTCGGTACCCGGGCTGTGGGCCGATTGCCTGTAAAAGACAGTATTGGTTTCGGAAACCGGTAGGGATCGAAGCTTGATAAAATCCTGCCTTGCCAGTTCACACTGGTTTAATTGGTAGCGGAGTGTAGCCCGTTTAAAGAGTATTTCATAATTGTCAGGTATTAGTTCCAGGCCAATATTCAGGTCGGTAAGGGCACCGGTGTAATCCCGCAGTTGTTCTTTGGCCGCTGCCCGCATTACGTATGCATCACTGTTGGCAGCATCCAGAAAAAGCGAGCGCGTGAGCACGGCTATGGATTCGTGGTACTGGCCATTTCGGTACAGCAACAGACCGCGTTCGTACAGGCTTTCTCCGGTCTCGCGGGTATTCTGGCAAAATGCCGGTGTGTAAAGTACGAGAATGGCAAGCGAAGCTGGTATAAAATATTTTTTACATAGGGCAATCATATACATCCGGTAACTACCGACTGATAAAAAAAGTAAAGCGAACTTTTACCAGTGTTTCCAACCGGGGCTGACCGGCAATGAATTTCGTTATCTGCAATCCTGCCGCTGAGTGTTGTCCCATCATCCGGCCGAAATCAAACCGAAGAAAAAGGAAGTAGGTATCCTCCACAAAGGTGTACGTGTACTCCGTATTCATGCTTACCCATCCTTCCCAGTCTTCAATTGCGTACGTTAAGGGTAACGCCACGGTTATGTTTTGTAGTTTTTCATCTTTGTCCGGATCGTCCAAATCAGGTACACCATCGGCCCCGCCACGGCTGTTTACTTCTTTACCCGAAAACTGGAACCTGATTTCGGGAAACATGCTGAAAGCCGGACCTGGCTGAACGGAAAAAATCAACCCAGGTTTATATAACCACGAACCTATTCCGTGGCCGAGATCGGCATTGCCGGTAGGGGCGGTTACATCCAGGTAGCCGGAAATGCGCTCAAGCCCAAGCGGGGTTTTCTTAACATAGGGCGCACCCATGTAACTCATCCGGATATCGCCAATTCCCGTTGTGTTTTCATATCCGGCAAAATCAGCATTGAAAATGCTGTGCACGAGCGGAATGGAAAGACCGAATGCATGGCGGTTGTTTGGTATGCCATAATAAAACCCGGCCCGGGCTACAAAAAACTTGTTCCCAGCCACGAAATAATACGAGT
>JAGUUF010000065.1 GCA_020063545.1 Cytophagales bacterium | reverse complement strand
TACGGTGGGTGGGATTTGCTACCTCTATTTTTTCGGTTACAGACTTTTGCCCAATCATGCAAGTAAACTTGAAACCATTCGACTGAACCTGAAAGAATACATTGTTGAAGCGGAGGTCTACCCGGGTTCATCCCTCGTTGGAAAAACTGTAAAAGAGGCAGGACTACGGAATCTTAAAGAACTTTTCCTGGTCGAAATCATCCGTAAAGACGAAGTGATTACACCGGTATCCCCGGATGAAGTGCTGGAAGCGGATGATTCATTGTTTTTTACAGGCAACACGCAATCCATTTATAACCTCATACAGCATGACAACGGGCTGCGCATTGCGCGGCAGGATGAGCCAGGCCAGGAACAGTTTAATTTTGTTGAAGCCGTTATACCGGCCAGTTCAAACCTGATCGGCATGCGCATTAAGGATTCTGACTTCCGGAAGAAGTTTAATGCCTCGATTGTAGCCATCCACCGCGATGGCAAGCGGGTATCGGGCCGTATCGGTGAACGGCAGCTTTCGGGGGGCGATTTTCTGTTATTGCTTTCCGGTAACAACCACAATGTATCAAATCACGAAAAGGATTTGTATTTTGTATCCGTACCGCGCAAAGTGGAGCCGGGTCGTTCCGCACTCCGCGTGGGTGTGGGCATTGGCAGTGCCGCACTGCTGATAGCCGGCATCACCGGCATACTGCCGCTCTTTACTTCATGCCTGATTATTCTTACCGCCATGATCCTGTTCAAGGTGCTTAACCTTGATCAGATAACACGCAACCTTGATTTCAGTTTACTGATGGTGCTGGTGTGCTCGCTTGCCATTGGCGTAGCCCTTGAAAAATCAGGTGCGGCACAGGTAGTGGCTACCGGTATTATTGCCGTTAGTAAATCGGTGGGAAGTATTGGTGCGCTGGCGGCATTGTTTGTGGTTACCACACTTGTTACTGCCCTGGTTACCAATCCTGCTGCAGTGTCCATCATGTTCCCAATTGCCATGTCACTGTCCCAGCAGCTTGCTGTTCCATCAACACCGTTTTTTGTGGCGATAGCTTTTGCCGCTTCAGGTGATTTTATTACGCCCATCGGCTACCAGACTAACCTGATGGTGTACGGGCCGGGTGGTTACTCCTTTAAGGACTTTACCCGTGTGGGTGCCCCGCTCACAATTCTTTATACCATTATTTGTATCGGATTTATATCCTGGTATTACCACTTATAATTAATACACAACTGTTAAATGAGCAACTAACAACCAACAACCAACAACCAACAACGAACAACCAAATGAACCTCCACCCCATATCTACAAAGGTTACAAAACCGGATCGCGAAAAGTTGCTGAATCAACGGGCAAAAGTGATTTGGTTTACGGGCCTTTCCGGTTCCGGTAAGTCCAC
Source organism: Cytophagales bacterium (assembly GCA_020063545.1). Lineage (GTDB taxonomy): Bacteria > Bacteroidota > Bacteroidia > Cytophagales > Cyclobacteriaceae > UBA2336. Next base: position 1,536 of record JAGUUF010000065.1, on the reverse strand, counting down.
GCTGGCTGTTGGCCTGGAGGCACAGCTTTACGAACTTGGCTTTAAAACGTACCTGCTTGATGGCGACAACATCCGCAGCGGCTTGAATACTGATCTGGCATTTGATGAAGCCGGCAGGAAAGAAAATATACGCAGGATTGGCGAAGTATGCAGGTTATTTCTTGATGCGGGAGTTATCGTGCTTTCGGCCTTTATTTCACCTTTCAGGGCCGATAGGGAGCGGGTTAGAAATATTGTAGGTGCTGACAATTATATCGAGGTTTTTGTAGATGCTCCGCTTGAGGTGTGTGAGCAGCGCGATGTAAAGGGCTTATACCGCAAGGCAAGGGCTGGTGCCATTAACGATTTTACCGGTATCAGTTCGCCTTATCAAGCGCCTGAAAACCCGGACATCGTTTTGCAAACGCACAAACTTTCAGTTGAGGAGTCGATTCAAAAACTTCGGCACGGCATCCTTCCGAAAATCAGCAATCAGTCATCCAAAAATAGTACAATAGAATGAGTCAGTATTATTTAAGTCACCTGCAGGAACTGGAAGCCGAAGCGATTTTTGTTATTCGCGAAGTGGTGGCGCAGTTTGAGCGGCCCGCGTTATTATTTTCAGGAGGTAAGGATTCGATTGTGCTGGCGTATCTGTCGCGCAAAGCCTTCTACCCGGCACGCATTCCGTTTCCGTTAGTCCATATTGATACCGGGCATAATTTTCCTGAAACAATGGTGTATCGCGATTGGCTGGTAAATGAACTGGGTGTTCAGCTTGTGGTGGGGTCGGTGCAGGAAAGCATTGATAGCGGCCGGGTAAAAGAAGAGACGGGCTACAATGCCAGCCGTAACGCACTGCAAACCGTAACGCTGCTCGATACAATCGAAAAGCACAAGTTTGATGCGGCTATGGGCGGGGCGCGCAGGGATGAGGAAAAGGCAAGAGCCAAAGAGCGGTTTTTTTCGCATCGTGATGAGTTTGGCCAGTGGGACCCGAAAAATCAACGCCCGGAGTTGTGGAATTTATTCAACGCCCGGAAAAATTCAGGCGAGCATTTCCGGGTGTTCCCCATTTCGAACTGGACGGAAATGGATGTATGGCAATACCTACACACTGAAAATATTCCAATACCGAAGTTGTATTTCGCGCATGACAGGGAGGTGATTGTGCGGGATGGCGTGATTTTATCTGCCTCACCTTGGTTGTTGCTTAAACCCGGTGAAAAACCAACGGTGAAGCGGGTGCGCTTTCGCACTTGTGGCGACATGCCGATTACGGGAGCGGTTGAATCGGATGCCGATACCATCGAAAAAATTATTGCTGAAGTTGCAGCCTCGCGCAAAACCGAACGTGGCACGCGGGCTGATGATAAGCGGGGAGAAACGGCAATGGAGGACAGGAAGAAACAGGGATATTTTTAGGTTAGTTGTTGGTTATTTGAAATGCGTAATAGTTAACCCAGCCAGCACTATGAAAGTAACAAGTGACAACTACCAACTATCAACTATCAACCAACAACTAATTTAAATGAACCAACTTCTGAGATTTACAAC
>JAGUUF010000185.1 GCA_020063545.1 Cytophagales bacterium | reverse complement strand
GTTTTGCCGTTGGTACCCGTAACCCCAACCAGTTTCAGTTTTTGTGACGGAGTGCCAAAAAAGTTAGCAGCAATAATTCCCAGCGCGCGCGCGCTATTTTTGACTGTGACGTAGGTGTTTTTTTCATGGATGGTATCGGGTAGTTTTTCACATACTATTCCACTGGCACCACTTGTAATGGCCTGCTCAATAAATTGGTGGCCGTCAGCCTGGGTGCCCCTGACGGCTACAAACAAAAATCCTTTCTTTACTTTCCTGGAGTCGAAACAAATGCCTTTCACCCCCACGCCCATATCGCCATAGGTTGAGGTAATGTTAACGCCATATAATATGTCTTTCAGCTCAGGCATTATCCCAGTTTTATGTAAACACGCTCGCCTTTCGATACCCTTCCGCCCGGGGCCAGCGACTGGCTTTGCACGCGGCCGGTACCTTCATACCACACCATGAGCCCGGCCTGCTCCAGCAGGTACAGGGCATCGCGGAAGGTCATGCCCATAACATCGGGCACGATTCCGTTACCAACCGTGTTGGCTTTCCAGTTAACAGCATCACCGTTCTTTACCGCACGCACCCATGACTCTTCGCTCTTCGAATGATTGGAAATTCCCAGTTCGTTGCACAGCATGGTAAGCTCTTCCTGGTTGCCGGCACGGATAACCGGGAATAATCCGGGCTCCCGGTAGGTTTTCTTTTCCATGGCCAAGTGTATGTTCAGATCGCGCGCATAAATGTTATCGGCTATTTCTTTGAACACCGGTGCAGCCACATTGCTTCCATATTGCTGCCAGCCGCGCGGATTTTTAATAAGCACCATTGCCGAGTATTTAGGGTTGTGTGCAGGAAAATACCCGACAAATGATGTAATGTATTTTTTGGTGTACTGCCCGTTCTCCAATATCTGGGCAGTTCCGGTTTTACCGGCAATCCGGTAGTGCGTTCCTTTAATGTTTTTTGCCGTTCCGCTTTCAACCACACCTTCCAGCAAAAGCTTTAATTTGTTCAGCGTGCGCTCCGAACAAATTTTACTTACCATTACTTCGGTGCGGAAACGTTCCTTAACACGATCGGCCTGGTTAACAGACTTTACGAAAACCGGCTTAATCATTTTGCCACTGTTGGCCACCGCATTGTACAGGCTCAGCGTGTGCAGCGGTGTTATTTCAATACCATAGCCGTAGGCCATCCAGGGTAGGCTGATGCCGCTCCATCCTTTCTGGCCAGGATAATTGAACTTAGGCGTTGGCTCACCTGTAATTTGCAGGCCGAGGGGTTTGTTTAGTTTAAGCCGTTCAACATGATCAAGGTAGCGCTGCGGGCGTACACCAAAATTTTTATCAACCAGTTTGGCCATCGCCACATTGGAGGAATGTTCGAACGCCTCGCGAACCGTAATCTTTCCAAGGCCACCTTCTTCGTGATCGCGTACGCGGTACTTTTTATAAAAAATGGTCTCACCTTTTCCGGTATCTATGCTGTCGGCCAGGTCAACGTTGCTGTCTTCCAGCAGCGCTATCATCGTTACCAGCTTAAAGGTTGAACCGGGTTCGAACAAGCCGCCCGTAGCGAAGTTGAATTTTTCATAAAAATTGCCGTTACCATCGCTGCTCAGGTTGCTGATGGCCTTTACCTCTCCGGTTTGCACTTCCATCACCACAACGAGGCCGTCATCAGCCCGGTGCTGAGCCATGGCTTTATGTAAGGCCGTTTCGGCAACATCCTGCAGGTTAATATCGAGTGTGGTTTGGATATCCAGCCCGTTAACCGCCTTAACATTGTTGGCATCGAACACGGGCTTCCAGATGCCCCCGGCAATTTTCTGGTAGTAAGCGTATCCGTCTTTACCGCCAAGCTGCTGGTTAAAGCTATATTCCAGCCCGGCACCTTTCTCGTTTTCGTTTACAAACCCAATGGTCCTCCGGCTCAAATTCGAAAACGGCCTGTAGCGCACATCCATTTTTTCGAAGATCACGCCACCCTTAAGCCGGCCTTCACGGAAGATGGGCCAGGTGAGCATCATCTTCTTATCCTGGTAGTCGATCTGCTTCCGGTTCAGAATGATGTACTGGCGGCCCGACTCGCGGGCATCCAGGAGCGTACGCTTATAGTCAAGCCAGGTTTTGTCTTTGTAAAATGACGCCAGCAAACGTGCCAGTGAATCAACGCCCTTGCGAAAAACATCTTCTTTGGGCAGTGTTGCATCGAAGGCTACTTTATAAAACGGCAGCGAAGTGGCCAGCAAACTTCCGTTATCGGAATAGATGTTTCCCCTCGTTGCCTTAACTTTTTTGTAGTCGAACGAAATCTGTTCGCCCATGGCTGCCCACTTTTCGCCTTCAATCACCTGCACATGGGCTATCCGTGCGACTACAGCCAGAGCAAAGAGCAGCACAAACAGAAAGGCTACCCGAACACGCAGCAATATGGATTGCTTAATATTCATCTTTATCCACAGCGATTTTGTACGGAGGTTTTAAACTTTCTTTCAGCCCATACTGGCTAACTTTTCTGGCCACTTCACTTTGCTTGCTGGCAAACATGAGGTCGGCCTTGGTGGTGGTGTAATCTGCGCGCAAATCCTCTACCTCCGCCTGCAACTCGTTAATGCGCCTCACGGTTTTGTCGGCATAATGGGTATTGCCGATGTAGAACAACCCGAGCATCATCACAAATGCAATCCGGGGAAGATGCTGAACCGGGAAACCTTCTTCAAAATAGTTTTCAAACTTCAGCCTGCGCTCAATAAATGAAAACAAGCCGCTCCCTGCGCTCGAACTCTTCGATTTGGGTTCTATTCTGATTGTATTGTCGGCCATAACCTAACCTCCGTTATAATTTTACTGCTACTCTCAATTTTGCACTGCGTGCACGTTTATTTTCCTTTAGTTCCTCCTCCGATGCTTCAACCGGCTTCCGGTTTACCGCTTCAAAGGGTTTCAGTACGTTTCCGAAGAAATCCTTTTCGGCTTCTCCGTACACCTTTCCCTTGTTTATAAAATTCTTTACCATCCTGTCTTCCAGCGAGTGATACGACAGCACCACCAGCCTGCCGCCTTTTACCAGCACTTCGCCCGCCTGGTGCAAAAAATCTTCAAGGGCCTGCATCTCGCTATTCACTTCAATGCGCAGCGCCTGAAACACCTGGGCGAAGTATTTATTCTCCTTTCCTTTCGGAGCATACCGGGTAAGAAGTTTCTTCAAGTCTTCTGTGCGGCTAAACGGTTTAACCGCACGCTCCTGAACAATGGCTTTGGCTACCGTGCGGGCATTGCGTACCTCACCGTATAAGCCTAGGATCCGGTGCAGGTCAGCTTCTGTATACCGGTTCAAAACGTCAGCAGCGGTTGCAGGACTGCCGGTGTCCATCCGCATATCCAGCGGGCCATCATACCGGGTTGAAAAACCGCGTGCGGGTTCGTCAATCTGGTGCGATGAAATGCCAAGATCGGCCAGAATGCCGTTAACCTGCTTCACTCCGTTCAGTTTCAAAAACTTCTTCAGGTACCTGAAATTGGCGTGACAGAATGTGAAAGAACGGTGCGTGATTTTTTCTGCCTCACGCGCGGCATCTTCATCCTGGTCGAAGGCAATCAACCTACCGCCTTTAATGTGTTCCAACATCGCCAGGCTATGCCCCCCACCACCGAAAGTCGCATCGACATATACGCCATCAGGTTTTAGCTGAAGTGCATGGATGCATTCGTTTACCATAACTGGTTTGTGGTAGCCGCCAGCTCCTGGTTGCGAGTTGCCAGTCATCCCTTCTTAACTACTTGGATAAATGACTGGAGCATTTTCTGCTCTTCATCAATACTTGCAAGCAACTCCATCCTCAGCTTGCCATCACCATAACTCAGCATGTCAATGATGAGCACCTGTGTTTCCAGTTCATAAGCTGAGCCCAGCGAATATTCAAGAAACAACACGTACTCCTTTTTACTATTCTTCGCACTGCCTTCTGCAATGTTTGAAGGAATTGAAACCGCTGCTCTGGTAATCTGACTCTGTAAACCAAATTGCTCCTGTTTAGGGAGTTCACCAGCCAACTTGTATGTTAGCGATACCAGTTCCATACCTTTCTGCCATATTTTTAGCTTCTTAAAATTTTTCATCAGTCATTTCCCGAAGCTTATAACTCATGGCTCGTAGCTATTCATCCAGGTATTTCTGCGCCAGCTTCGACAACTCACTTGGGTCAGTAATCAGGTGCTTCTCATAAAGTCCGGGATTCCAGATTTCGACTTTGTTGCCCATGCCTACCAGCATCACATCCTTTTCGATCTGCGCATAGGTCAGCATGTTTTTGGGGAGTAAAAACCGGCCGTTGCCATCCAACTCAAGCGTAGCAGTGCCACTAAAGAAGTTGCGCTGGAGGGTTCGGTACTCCTCGTTAAACTCGCTCAGTCCGGAAATTTTGGAGAACACCTTTTTGAATTCCACCATGGGGTAGAGTATGAGGCAACGCTCAAAGCCCCTGCGCAAAACCAGTTCGCTATCCCCTTCGGGAAGTTGGGCTTTGACACGCGAAGGCAGTACCAACCTGCCCTTGGCATCGAGCTTACTCTCATATTCACTGGTGAAAAAGGTCATTGACGTAGTGGTTGTCCTTTCCTTGATAACAAACATAAGTATTTTTTAACCACTTTCAACCACTTTCAACCACTTTTTTGCATTATATGGGATAATTCTGGCTTTTGATACCTCCTTCCTTCCAAACACAGGTCTAGTATCTTTGCATTTGATTAAAAGGAAAATGCTTCTCAATACATGAAAAAACGGGTTGTAGTCGGGTTATCGGGCGGGGTTGATTCCAGCGTAGCCGCTTACCTGTTAAAAGAGCAGGGCTATGACGTCATTGGCATGTTTATGAAAAACTGGCATGACGATTCTGTAACCATAAGCACCGAATGCCCCTGGCTTGACGACAGCAACGATGCCATGATTGTAGCGCAACACCTGGGTATCCCCTTCCAGGCTATTGACCTGAGCAGGGAATACAAAGCACGCATTGTGGATTACATGTTTGCAGAGTACCAGCGGGGCCGCACACCCAACCCCGATGTGCTCTGCAACCGCGAAATCAAGTTTGATATTTTTTTAAAAGAAGCGCTGAAACTGGGTGCCGACTACGTGGCCACCGGCCATTACGCCCGCAAAAACGAAGTCAGCATTAACGGAAAAACCGTGTACCGCCTTTTGGCCGGTAAGGACCCCAACAAAGATCAGAGCTATTTTCTGTGCCAGCTTACGCAGCATCAACTTTCAAAGGCGCTCTTTCCCGTTGGCGAATTGCTGAAACCCGAGGTTCGCGAAATAGCCAGGCGCGCAGGGCTGGCTACAGCCGGAAAAAAAGATTCACAAGGCCTCTGCTTTGTTGGCAAAGTACATCTGCCGGATTTTTTACAACAGCAGCTTGAACCCAAAAAGGGTAAGGCCATTGCAATTCCGGAAACGGCTGCGGTGTACACCAACGGTCACAGCATGGATGATTTACCATCCTTAACCAGGCCGTATGCCTACCTGCCGGAATATGGCGAAGTGGTGGGTGAGCATAGCGGAGCGCATTTTTATACGATTGGGCAGCGCAAGGGCTTAAACATTGGCGGCCAGCCAAAGCCTTTGTTCGTGATTGGCACCGATACGGTGAACAATGTTTTGTACATGGGCATGGGCGAAGGCCATCCCGGCCTTTACCGCAAAGGCTTATTTATTCCGGCTGCCGATGAGCATTGGGTACGGGAAGACCTGAGCCTGGCTGAAGGAGAATCCATGAACTATCTGGCACGAATCCGCTACCGCCAGGCATTGGAACCCTGCACCCTTCACAAAAAGAAAGAAGGGCTTTATATCATTTTCGACAAACCGCAAAAGGCCATTACGCCCGGCCAGTTTGTGGCGTGGTACAATGGGGAGGAGCTGGTGGGTTCGGGCGTTATTGGTTGACGTATTCTTTAAAACCCGCTCACGCCCCCCGATAC
>JAGUUF010000123.1 GCA_020063545.1 Cytophagales bacterium | reverse complement strand
AGTTGCGTGCGGGTAACCCCGCATGTTTACACCACCACTCGCGATTTAGACCGGTTTATTGAAGCCGTGCTGAAAATTGCGGCATCATGAGGCTGCACTTTTGCCTGCTTGTACTGGCCTTGTTTGCATGCCGGTCGGAGCACGAACAGGCTGTTAACCTTGTAGTACCCGGACTTAAGGAACCGGTTGAGGTGCTGCGCGATTCATCTGGCGTTAATCATATTTATGCACGCAACGAGCACGACCTGTTTTTTGCCCAGGGATACTTTGCGGCCAAAGATCGCTTATTTCAGTTTGAGTTGTGGCGCAGGCAGGCTTCCGGAACGCTGGCCGAAATCCTGGGCGAAGCAGAGGTGCAGCGCGACATCGGGGCTCGACTTTTTAAATACCGTGGCGACCTGTCAAAAGAATTTAATCACTACCATCCACGGGGCGAAGCCATCATCAATGCGTTTACCGATGGCATCAATGCGCTGATTGCCGAAACAGAGAAAAATCCCGACCTGCTTTCGCCTGAATTTGCGTTGCTTAACATCAAGCCGGGATACTGGACTCCGGAATTAGTCATTTCGCGCCACCAGGGCCTGCTCGGAAATTTAACAGACGAAATTAGCATAGCAAGAGCGGTTGCCCTGCTCGGCCCTGAAAAAGTAAAAGACCTCAGGGCATTTGAACCCGGTGAACCCCGGTTAGCCCTTGACCCGTCAATCGACCCAAACGGACTGTTCGAAAACGTCATTGCTCCCTATGAAGCCTTTCGAAAGCCGATTGTATTTACTCCTGAACATGTTGCACTCGCTTCAGCCACCAACAAAGACGGATATCGTCATCTGGCCACTTCTGATTACGCAGCACACCGCGAAATTGCTGCTAACACTGACCGAACCATCGGAAGCAATAATTGGATAGTGAGCGGTACAAAAACTACCACCGGCCTTCCGATGCTCGCCAACGATCCGCATCGCGCGGTTACTGTTCCATCCTTGCGTTACATCGTGCACCTCAGTGCCCCCGGCTGGAATGTAGTGGGAGGCGGTGAGCCAACCATTCCCGGGGTATCCATCGGCCATAATGAGCATGGGGCATGGGGACTAACCGTGTTTAACATTGATGGCGAGGATTTAATGGTGTATGACCTTAACCCAAAAAATGAACTGCAGTACCGCTATCAGGACAAATGGGAAAATATGACAGTTGTACGTGATACTATCCGAGTTAAACATGCAAACGATGTTTATGTTGAACACAAATACACCCGTCACGGTCCTGTTACCTTTATCGATAAAAAACGCAACAAAGCTTACGCGGTACGTTGCGCGTGGCTTGAGCCGGGTGGTGCGCCCTACCTGGCCAGCCTGCGGATGAACACCGCGCAGACCTGGGAAGAATTTCGCCAGGCCTGCACGTACAGCCACATGCCCGGTGAAAACATGATTTGGGCGGATAAAGCCGGAAACATCGGGTGGCAGGCAGTGGGCATCGCACCGGTACGGAAAAACTGGGATGGATTGGTTCCAGTTCCGGGTGACGGACGATTTGAATGGGATGGATTTTTGCCGATTACACAATTACCGAATCTGCACAATCCTGAGAAAGGATTTTGGGTAACCGCAAATGAAAATCTTGTACCCCCTGCCTATCCGCACCGGAATGCCGTGGGCTGGGAATGGGCCGACAGCAGCCGGGTCGGCCGGATCAATTCGGTATTGACGACAGAAAAGAAATTTACCGTTGCCGATATGCAGCAACTGCAGGTTGATTACTATTCCATGCCTGCCAGCCGGCTTGTTCCATACCTGCTCGACATTTCGTTTGCTGATGCCAAAGCCGACAGTTTGAAAAACCTTTTGCTAAACTGGGACTATGTATTGAACAAAAACTCCATAGAGGCCGGGGTGTACATGGCATGGGAAAGAAAGTTGGTGGAGCGGGCCTATCCGTTGTTTGTTCCAGAAAAAGCCCGGCAGGTAATCCGAGGGGTATCGTTGCGAAAGGTAATCGGGTGGATTAAATCAAATCGCCCTGAATTGAAAAATCGAAATACTTTTTTGAAAAGCAGTTTTGAAGAAGCCGTGCAGCAGCTTGCTGCAAAACTCGGCCCCGATACAAAAAACTGGCAGTACGGTCAGCCGGCCTATCACCACATCCGAATGAAGCACCCGTTAAGCAATGTACTCACCGACTCGCTTCAGCAACTGGTTAACTGCGGCCCCCTGCCGCGCGGAGGGTCGGCCTCCACAGCAAACGTTACGAGCAACAACGATAACCAGAGTCATGGCGCCACGTTTCGCATGATTGCCGATGTGAGCAACTGGGACAATACCGTTTTTACCAATGCCCCCGGCCAAAGCGGAGACATGCGAAGCCCGTTTTATAAAAACCTGTTTGAAGACTGGGCAAACGACAGGCACTTCCAGATTTATTTTTCAAGAGCTAAAATTGAGCATACCGCCATCGAAAAATCTGTTTTAACACCCCATGCCCGCTGATATTTTACTGATAAAAAAGCATTTGTCACAGATAGGCGAACCTTTGCATAATCTCTTTTCGGCCTCGGGATCGATTGTAGAGGTGGAGGCCGGTTCTGAAATCCTGAGAGAAGGTCAATCGGTAAAGGTAATCCCCATAGTATTACATGGATTGGTGAAAGTATTTACCCGTTTCGAAGACAAAGAGTTGCTCCTTTATTACATCCAGCCAAGCGAAAGCTGTGTTATGTCTTTTCTTGCCGGCATTAAAAACCAGCCCAGCCGTATTTTTGCACAGGCCGAAGAAAAGACCACACTCTTACTGCTGCCTTCACAGAAAGTGGAACAATGGATAACTGCCTATCCGCAGCTTAACAACCTTTTTTATGATTTATACAACAATCGTTATTCCGAGCTCATTGACACCCTGCACCAGCTAATCTTTCAGAAACTGGATGCCCGCCTGTACGATTACCTCAGGGAAAAAATCCGGATTACGGGAAAACCAACGCTTGACATCCGCCATCGGATAATAGCCCTTGATTTAGGCACCTCGCGCGAGGTCATCACGCGGGTCTTGAAAAAACTTGAGCGGGAGGGCAAAATCAGGCAAACCGCAGACGGCATTCAACTCACATGATTTTTATCAGGTGGTGACCACGATCACCGGTGTACCCTTACGGCCACGCTATCTTTGGCTTACCGTTTCGGCAATGAAAAACAAAGCGCTAAAACTCATGCTTGTTTGCCTGATGTGTTTGGGCATTGTTTACCTGCTGATTTGGATTTTTAAATATGGAATTAACTAAACCGTTATCGCTATGAAAAAGAACATGGGAAATGTTGACCGGGCTATCCGGGTGCTCCTCGCAGTTGTGTTTGGTGTGCTGTATTTTACAAGAACTGTAACCGGTACATTGGGGCTTGTACTGGTTATTCTGGGTGCTGTTTTTTTACTCACCAGCCTGGTAAGTTTCTGTCCGCTGTATGCTTTGGTTGGGCTCAATACCTGCCCTACCAAAACCGCGTAATAATAAGCCGGGGTCCTGGATTGTACGTCCGGGGCCCCGCTGTTTTACCGGCATATACGTTCAGT
>JAGUUF010000084.1 GCA_020063545.1 Cytophagales bacterium | reverse complement strand
GAAGGCCGGGCGGCTACGCTTATCCGGGAGATAGACAGTTCCTTTCAATCTATTATAAAGGCCACACCTTTTACAGTGCTTTATCTTATCTGGAAAAACCCCTGGATGGCAGCCGGTACCCAAACGTTTATCCATTCCATGCTGGAGCTGGCCGGGTTCCGGAACGCGGTTAGTAAAAGTCGTTACCCGGAACTAACCGATGAAGATATCAGGCAGATCAACCCGGACGTTATTTTTCTGTCATCCGAACCCTACCCTTTTTCAGAAAAACACATGCTTCTGTTGAAACAGGTGGTTCCTGCTGCTAAGGTTCTGCTGGTTGACGGGGAAGTGTTTTCGTGGTATGGAAGCCGGTTGTTGAAATTTCCGGAATATATAAACCGACTTACTGCTCAACTGCAGTAATTCCAACCGATTTCACATCGTGCCAGAAGCGCGGGTAGGATTTTCTGACAACCCCGGGATTTTCAATATGAACAGTTCTGAGCATGCACAACGGGGCAAAAGCCATGGCCATGCGGTGGTCAAGATAGGTTCGGATGGGTGCGATTTGGTCAGGCAGCCGTTCGGCAGCAGTCAACCGCCACCTGCCTGCATCCTCAACAAACCCTGCCCCGAGTTTGGCTAATTCATGTTGAAGTGCTGTTGTGCGATCGGTTTCTTTGATTTTCAAACTTTCTAATCCGGTAAACGTTGCGCTGATTCCTTTGGCGGCACACACCACCGCTACCGTCTGGGCCAGGTCGGGGCAATCGGTAAAATCCCACTCGAACTCATCCCGGTGTTCTTTCGGACTTAATACCAGGTTATTTCCACGGGGCTCGGCTTTTACACCCAACAACTCCATCATATCAACAATAATGCGGTCGCCCTGAACCGATTTGGCCGATAACCCGGGTAGCACAACCTCGGCCTGCCGGGCCAGCGCTGTAAACGCAAACCAGTATCCGGCAGCCGACCAATCTGGTTCTACAGTATAGGGTGTGGCCCGGTAGGTTCCGGGAGAAACGTCAATCAGGTTTTCCTTCCATGTGGCTTCAGCACCAAACGTTCGCATCAGCGAGAGGGTCATGTCAATGTACGGGCGGCTGGAAATTTTTCCGTCCAGTTCAAGGGTTAACCCCAGGGGCATGGATGGGGCAACCATCAGCAATGCCGAAATGTACTGGCTGCTGATATCGCCACGGATGCTGATGCGGTTTGTGTTTTGGCGGAAGGGCCCTTGAATGGCAACAGGGGGGAATCCCTCTTTTTCGGTATAGTCCAGGTTCGCACCGAGTTTTCGAAGGGCATCAACCAGCAGGTGTATCGGGCGCTGCTTCATCCGGTCGGTGCCGGTTAGCAGTTTTGTTGAGCCCCGGGTGGCAAAATATGCGGTAAGAAACCGCATGGTAGTACCGGCATCCTCGGCATCAAGTACCGGTTCGGATGAGGCAAGCAAGCGCTGCATGACCCGTGTATCGTTCGCTTCCGACAGGTTTTGGATGGCGGCCTTATCCGAACATAGCGCCTGGATAATCAATACCCGGTTGCTGATGCTTTTTGATGCCGGCAAATGACTGATAACTCCGGAAATATTGGACTTGTGATGGAGCGTTATGGCGGGTGTCACTGAACAGGTGTTAGTCGCACAAATTACATTTTGTTGAAGATTTTTTTATGGGCATGAAACATTTACATGCACTTAGCAGTTAACTTTGTTATAGAAGTTTATGAGCACCACCAAAAAATTAGCGATTGGATTGGGAATTGCCTCTGGGGCTTTGCTGGCCGCATGGCTTTTAACGGGCGACCGTAAGAAGAAAACCGTGGATTTTATAGCCAAGAAAGCCGATGACGTAAAACGCGCCATCCGTAAAAGCCGGGAGTCGTTTAACGACTCGGAAGCCCACTACGTGTGAAGCGAACCATAATATGTCAGCGAGTCAACCATCTCATCCATAGAAACCGCAACGTCCCATCGGGCCCTTCCGATACCATCCAAAAGGGCCATCAATACACTATTTCCTTTATTTTTCTTGTCCTGGTAACATAGCTGAACGATTTCATCGGCAGAACCAGGTAGTTTCAGGTTACCGTAAACGGATGTCAGGTAGCTGGTAATCTCCTGTAATTCCTGTGCGGTTACCAGGTTCTTTTTAAATGCAATTTTCGATTCGCAAATCAACCCTGCCGCAATAGCCTCGCCATGAAGAACGGGCTGATTTTTTGCCAGGAACCAGGTTTCGATGGCGTGACCGATGGTGTGGCCGGCATTGAGGATCTTGCGCGCTCCTTTTTCGAGCGGGTCTTGCTGCACAACGTGCCACTTCAACGATGCCGAGTGGTGCACCAGGCTGCTCCACTCGTTGGCTTTCCAGGGCTTACTCCGGAGGATGTCCCACAGTGTTTTATCGGAAATTAGGGCATGCTTTACCACTTCGGCAAAACCTGACCGTAACTCATTTTCAGGAAGGGAACCGAGGAATACAGCCGAAATCAGGGTAAAGGCCGGCTCGCGGAAAACGCCAACCTGGTTCTTGTAAAAACCAAAATCAACGGCCACTTTACCGCCAATGCTGGCATCGGCCATAGCCAGCAGGGTGGTGGGTACCAGTATAAAATCAATGCCACGCTTAAATGTTGCCGCACAAAATCCCCCGAGGTCGCCCGCCACGCCACCTCCCACAACAATAAGAGCCGAGTGCCTGTCGAGTTGTTGTTCGGTCATGGCCTGCCATACAAGGGTGCAGGTTTCAATTGTTTTTTTTGATTCGCCAGCCGGTATTTCAATAAGTTGGTGTTCCGGCAACTGATTTTTTAACCGTGGGTAGCAGTATGATTTGGTATTTTCATCAACCAGAACAGAAACGCGGGAATAATTTTTTTTAGCAAGCAGTTCGCGCAGGTCGTCTTCAGGCCTGGATGAAATCCGGATATGGTCAGGGAGCCTCATGCCGGGTTTCGGATTGGTTCATAATTTCGGTTTGGATGCGGAGTGACTCATCGTGAATAACCCGGTACAGTTCTTTTATGAAGTCGGCAGCCAGGTTAGCGTGCTGCCCCCATTCGGGACGGGTTTTCATAATTTCATTCCAGCGTTCAAGCTGAAATACCGTAACGTTATTCTCCTTTTTGTAGTCACCGATTTTTTCGACCAGTTTCATCCGCGAAGCCAGTGTGTTAATCAGTTCTTGGTCCATTTGATCAATGCGCTCGCGCAGGTGCTCCAGTTGGTTACGGAAAAGCACGTTATCGGAATGGCGCCCGGCTATGCGCAGGTTGGCCAGTACCGTATGCAAAGCAGCAGGGGTAACCTGTTGTTGCGCATCACTCAACGCATTATCAGGGTCAGGGTGGGTTTCGATCATCAGCCCATCGTACCCCAGGTCGAGCGCTTTTTGCGAAACTTCAAAAATCATTTCGCGGTTGCCGGCAATGTGGCTGGGGTCGGCAATAAGCGGAAGTTCGGGGTAGCGGATTTTCAGCTCCAGCGGCAATTGCCACAGCGGTTGATTTCTGAACCTGGAATTCTGGATGGACGAAAAGCCCCGGTGAATTGCTCCGAGTTTTGTAACTGCTGCCCGGTGAAGGCGCTCCAGGGCACCTATCCATAGCGATAAGTCGGGATTGATTGGGTTTTTTACCAATACAATTTTATCAACACCTTTCAGGGCATCGGCAAGTTCCTGCACCAGAAAAGGATTGACGGTGGTTCGCGCACCAAGCCAAAAAACATCAATGCCGGCATCCAGGGCCTGTTGAATGTGCCGGGGACTGGCCACCTCAATGGCAACGGCAATACCGGTTTGTATTTTAACCTGCTTAATCCATTCAAATGCTTCGATGCCCTTACCTTCAAACGTATCGGGCCGGGTGCGGGGTTTCCACACACCCGCCCGCATAAGGGGTATGCCCTGTTCCTTCAAGGCAGTTGCAACAGCCAGTAACTGTTCAGCGCTTTCGGCACTGCAGGGGCCGGCAATAACAAGCGGTTGGTTGCCGGTTGTAAACGCTGAAATCCAGTTATCAGGTTTCATTGAGTTCGAAAGTTAAGAAAATCACTAAATCGTAACGGATTAATGCCGGAGGGCGTCATTTTGTTTTACCCGATATCCGGTAACGGCTTGAAACCTGAGAAGCACCGCCTATATTAGCGCACCATTTTTCAGTATGGAATTCATACCCAAAATTTCGTTCGAGGATACACAAACAGCTTTTGCCTATAAAACCGATGCTGAACTGAGAAGAGCGCATTTTATTTTTTCGCTGGTAAACCACCCGTGGATTTCGGCCGTGGCCATCGGCATGGTGAAGGCGGGGTTGTTCCTTCGCCTTCCTATCAACGGCATTATCCGGAAAACGGTATTTAACCATTTTTGCGGTGGCGAAAGCATTGACCAGGCCGACCAGGCCATGCGCGTACTTACCCGGTTTAATGTGAATGCAATCCTGGATTACTCAGTAGAAGGAGAGCACACCGAGAAAGGTTTTGAACAGACCACCCAGGAAACATTGCGTACCATTGAAAATGCACGGGCTTCAGCGGGTATCCCGTTTTGTGTTTTTAAAGTAACAGGGCTGGCACCGGCTGCATTGCTTGAGAAAGTGCAACTCGGACAATCGTTAACCACAGCGGAGCTAGAAGCACTTGAACGGGTTAAAACCCGGATGGATCGCATCTGCTCCAAAGGGTTTGAATACGGTATCCCGATACTGGTTGACGCGGAGGATTCCTGGTATCAGGATACCATCGATCGCATCGTACTGGATTTGATGAAGAAATACAATAAGGAAAAGGCCATTGTTTACAACACTTACCAGCTATATCGCACCGCGGGGCTTCCGAACCTTCGGAATCATTTTCATGAAGCCGTAATGCACAACGTGTACTTTGGTGCCAAGCTGGTGCGGGGTGCATATATGGAAAAGGAGCGAGAACGGGCCGCTGAAATGGGCTATCCAGATCCCATTCACCCCACCAAGCAGGCCACCGATGATGCCTTTAATGAAGCATTGGCCTTTTGCATCGATAACAAGCAGCGCATATCGGTAATGTGCGGCTCACACAACGAATACAGCAACTACTACCTTACCGTGCTTATGGAAAAGCACAGCATGTCCAACAACGATTCGCGGGTATGGTTTGCCCAATTGTACGGCATGAGCGACCACATTTCGTTTAACCTTGCCAAGGCCGGTTATAACGTGGTTAAATACCTTCCTTACGGGCCTGTGCAAGCGGTAATGCCGTACCTGTTCAGAAGGGCTGAAGAAAATACGTCCGTTGCAGGGCAAAGCAGCCGCGAGTTAATGCTGATAAAGCAGGAACTGAAGAGGCGCAGAAATTGAACGTGCAACTGCTTCCCGTTGGCAGTTTTTAGCTCCGCTTTATTACCTTATTTTTGCCCGAAAAGCAGGTTATCATGTCATTATCCGAACAGGAAATCATCCGCAGGCAGGCAAAAGAGGAACTGGAAAAACTGGGCATCAATCCGTATCCGGCCGATACATTTGACGTTAATGTATCCGCCAAAGAGATCCTTGAAAACTACCCCCGCCATAAAAGCGATTACCGGGGTATTTCCCTTGCGGGCCGCATCATGAGCCGCAGGATTATGGGCTCGGCTTCGTTTGCCGAACTGCAGGATGAAACCGGCCGCATACAAATTTATATCCGCAGGGACGACATCTGCCCGGGCGATGATAAAACCCTGTACAATGTTG
>JAGUUF010000352.1 GCA_020063545.1 Cytophagales bacterium | reverse complement strand
GTTATCGTCTAACCGCAAATAATTCAGCGATGTTAAGTTGCCGATTTCAGCGGGTATGCTTCCGGTGAAGTTATTGCTTTGAAGTTCGAGTTGCGTGACCATGGTAAGATTACCGATGGATGGAGGTATGGTGCCGCTAAGTCCGTTAAGGTACAGCAGCATCGAGTTGAGTTTGGTAAGGTTGCCTATGGATGTGGGTATTGAACCGGATAGCAAAGGGTTATTTATTATTTGCAGGGTTGTCAGTTCTGTTAAATCGCCCAGTGCAGCCGGAAGTGAACCATTCAAATTGTTGTTATTGAGATACAACCCGGTAACATGGCAGCCACTTACCTGTACGCCAAACCATGTGCTTTCATCGGCACTGAGCCAGTCGGTGTTGTCCGTCCAGTTTGCACCATCGGTTGCCGTGTATAATGCAATAAGGGCGTTGCGTTCTGTTGCCGGTACGCACCCGGTGGTTACGGTAAAGTTTGATGAACTGATTGCCGGTACTTCTGCTACCGTTACTGAAATCGGACCGGTTGTTGCACCGGCCGGCACGGTGGTGGTAATGCTTGTGGTTGTACTGGCTGTAACAACTGCAGGTGTTCCGTTAAATGTAACATGGTTATCGGCTGGTGTATTGCTGAAGTTCAACCCATTGATCACAACAACTTCACCAACCGGACCAGCGGTAGGAAGAAAATTAATGATTACCGGGCCGCATCCGGGTAAAACCCCGAGTTTAATAACAAATACATCAAAGTTGTCTATGGCTGCAATATTGGTAACACAAGCCGATGGGTCGGCATCCATAAGGCCGGCAAAGTAGCCTGTTACATACGTGTTTCCGGCAGCATCGGAAGCGACACCGTATGCAAACTCGCTGTTTCCAGGGCCACCCATCTGTGCTGCCCATAGGAGGTTACCGGCATCATCAAGTTTTAACAGAAAAAGATCGCTAATGCCACTCGCAGTAAGATCAAAAGTTCCTGGTCCCGGATCAAAATCTACTGTACTTTCAAAATTTCCCGTAAGAATGATATAATTCAAGTCATCTGAGACAATGTCACCATAATATAGGGTGCCAGATCCTCCGATAGCTCCGGCCCATGTAAAACTTCCATCGGGTGCAAGCTTTAGTATAAATAAGCTGCCCGCAGGATTTGCAGTAAGGGAAAACCCGGAACCCAGCGGGTCGAAATCTACGGTGCCTTCAAATGGTCCGCTTACGATTACATTCCCCAGGTTGTCAACAGTAAGTTGATCAGCAATGGTTGAGGGGTCACCTGCGTAGGCGAGAGCCCAATCGAAATTTCCAGCGCTGGTTAGTTTCAGCACATACCCATTTTCTGCACCTGGGCCAGGTAAGAAAAAGTTGCCGGGCCCCGGATCAAAATCAATAATGGTGTTGGGAAACGATCCGGAAACCAGCACGTTTTCTGATGCGTCAACGGCTATGCTGTATCCATACTCGTAAAACGGGCTGCCGATGCTTTTAGCCCATACAAAGTTGCCATTGGTGGTGAGCTTGGAAATGAAGATGTCGGAAAAGCCAATTGCGGTCATGGGGAATACCGAAGGTCCGGGATCAAAATCTGCAATCAATCCGAAATAACCGGTAGTGAGCACATTACCCGATCCGTCAACTTTAATATCGTTTGGAAAGTCAGCTTCTGCACCACCCAGTTGTCTGGCCCAAATAAAGTTTCCGTTTATATCTAATTTAACAATAAAGGCATCAAGGTTTCCGAAGGAGTTCAGTATAAATGTGCCCGGGCCGGGATCTAAATCAGCAACATCGCTGAATCCGCCTGCTACATAAACATTGCCGGCTGCATCGGTGGTTATGGCTTTACCTTCATCTGCACCAGTACCGCCAATGGTTTTTGCCCATACCAAATTGCCATTGGGATCGAGTTTAAGAATAAAAGCATCGCGGCTGTTAACGATAGAGGTAATCAGAAATGTACCAGGCCCCGGGTCGAAATCGGCTGTGCCGGAAAAAGTGCCGATAACATACGTGTTACCGAAGGGGTCGGTGGCAATACCACTGCTTTCTTTAAAGGCTGAGCCGGATGTATTTTTGGCCCATTCCAGGTTAGGCACCTGGGCCAGCACCGGGAATATCAGCAAGGCAGCAAAGTTTATTAAAACAAAACCAGACAACCGCATAAAAAGCAACATTCTAAAAAGCGTGGCGATTAAATATACCAAATATGTATTTTAATTTTTAAAGAGAACTGATTGCCCATCCACCAAAACCCGTAAATTAATTGGTTACCGGTTTTTTGCGTAGCTTTGAGTACTTTTTAAACTAATGGCCGAAAACACGTATAAGTCAAACACCTTTCGGAAACCGGACAAAAAAGAAAAAAAGAGTAAAGCAGGAAAGTCGCCTTTCCAATTTTTTAACGATCCGAAACTCGCATTAGCCCTGGGATTTTTCCTGCTGGTAAGTTCGCTCTTCCTCTTTATCGCGTTTCTTTCCTACCTGTTTACCGGCAAAGCCGATATGAGTGTGGTGGTGCAGTCGGGCGAATCGGTTCTTGAATCGGCAAACGAAGTTGAAAACTGGCTTGGATTTTTAGGTGCATGGACATCGCACCAGGTTATTTATAACGGTTTTGGGCTGTCGGCTTTCTTTATTCCTCCCATTCTATTTTTGTTGGGCGTTCGGCTGGTCTTTAAGCGGACCTTACTGTCTATTGGTTCAACCATCCTGTTCTCCGTGTTTTCCGGGTTGTGGTTATGCCTGTTGTTCGGTTACCTCACCTTTAGTATGGATGGCCCAACCGAATGGAGTTACCTGGGGGGTAAAGTGGGGTATGCGCTCGCGGGCATCTCGCACGGCCTGCTGGGCTGGGGTACCTTTATGCTGCTGGCCCTGTCGCTTTTTGTTTTCATCATTTTCTTTTTCAATGTAACAGCTATTCCGGTTTTTGTGCGGGATCCGAAACCGATGGGCAACGAAGCGCTTACACAAGCCCAACCGGTTGCCGGCTATACCGATGAGCATGACAACTGGCCGCAGCAGGTTGAAACTGAAAGGCCGGTAACCGAACCGGTTGTATTGGTGAAGCCGGAAGAACCGGCTGAGCCTGCCCAGGAAGTGAACCTGGATGTTGAAAAACCACAGCCGGCAAAAAAAGAAACCAAACAGGAACCCGACTTTATTATTGAAGAGCGGGTAGAAACTGATGCCATAGCCGAAAAACTGGTTGAGCAGAAAGGTGTTTACGATCCTACACTGGATTTAAGCAATTACAAATTCCCGCCATTGGAGTTGCTGAATGAGTATGATACCGGCAAAGTGCAGGTAACACAGGAAGAGCTGAACCAGAATAAGGATAAGATTCTGGCTACGCTTACCAATTTTAAGATTGGCATTACCAGCATTAAAGCAACCATAGGCCCTACCGTAACCTTATATGAAATTGTTCCCGATGCGGGTATCAAAATTTCGAGAATTAAAAACCTGGAAGATGACATCGCGTTGAGTTTGTCGGCTTTGGGCATCCGGATTATTGCCCCCATTCCCGGTAAGGGTACCATCGGTATTGAAGTACCTAATAAAAACCGCGAGATGGTTGGAATCCGATCGGTGCTGTCAACCCAGGCGTTTCAGAAAACCGATAAAGAATTGCCCGTTGCGTTGGGCAAAACCATCTCCAACGAAGTAATGGTTATTGACCTGGCGAAAATGCCGCACCTGCTGGTGGCCGGTGCAACCGGCCAGGGCAAATCGGTTGGGTTAAATGTTATCCTTACCTCCTTATTATATAAACGACACCCGTCAACACTGAAGTTTGTACTGGTCGATCCGAAAAAGGTGGAGATGGCCCTCTTCAGCAAAATTGAGCGCCATTACCTGGCTAAACTACCGAACAGTGAAGAAGCCATTATTACCGATACGCGGAAAGTAGTGCATACCCTGAACTCGCTTTGCATTGAAATGGAAAACCGGTATGAAATTTTGAAGGATGCCGGTGCCCGTAACCTCAAAGAGTACAATGCAAAATTTATTGCCCGTAAACTTAATCCGAAAGACGGTCATCGGTTTTTGCCGTACATCGTTCTGGTTGTTGATGAACTGGCCGACCTGATGATGACGGCCGGCAAGGAAGTAGAAACACCCATCGCCCGATTGGCCCAGTTGGCCCGGGCTATCGGCATTCACCTGGTAGTAGCCACGCAGCGCCCTTCGGTTAATGTAATTACCGGTGTTATCAAAGCCAACTTTCCGGCACGCCTTTCATTCCGGGTAACCTCCAAAGTTGATTCGCGAACCATTCTGGATACGGGCGGTGCCGATCAGTTGGTGGGCATGGGCGACATGCTGTTGTCATCCGGTTCGGATATTATCCGCTTGCAGTCGCCATTTGTGGATACACCCGAGATTGAGAAAATCTGTGAGTACATCGGGGCGCAGCGAGGTTACGATTCAGCCTATCTGCTTCCTGAATATGAGGATGAAGAGAGTGGCGCCTCTACGGTTGATTTGGCCGAACGCGATGCATTATTCGAAGAAGCGGCCCGCCTTATCGTCATGCACCAGCAGGGCAGTACTTCCCTTATTCAGCGAAAACTTAAACTCGGCTACAACCGGGCCGGCCGGCTTATCGACCAACTGGAGGCAGCCGGAATTGTAGGCCCGTTCGAAGGCAGCAAAGCCCGTGAGGTACTCATTAAAGACGAGCTGAGTTTGGAACAATTATTGAATAGTTTGAAGGAAAAACACGGATAACCGGTTAATTTTGCCGTCCGTTTTCATAGAACCAAATTCAGAAAATCAGCATAAATCAATGAAAAAGGCATTTTCCTTCATCATCCTCATTTTGGCTGCTCAATCAGCGTTCGCACAATACGATCCGAAGGCGCTCGAAATCCTGGAGGCCATGAGTAAAAAATATAAATCGTACACCACGTTTGAGGCCAACATCACCTCCAGCCTGACCAACGAAACCGAAGGCATTAAAGAAGAATTTAAAGGTAAGATTACAGTAAAGGGCGAGAAATTCCGGCTGGTTATGGATGACCAGGAAATCATCAATAATGGTACAACGGTGTGGACATACCTGCCTGCTGCCAAGGAAGTGAATATTGATAATTACGATCCGGCTTCCGATGAAATCAATCCATCAAAATTTATGATGTGTACAAGAAAGGATTTAAGTACCTGTACCTGGAAGATGCTACGGAAGGTGGTGTTTTGTGCG
The DNA here is from genome assembly GCA_020063545.1 of Cytophagales bacterium. Classification (GTDB taxonomy): domain Bacteria; phylum Bacteroidota; class Bacteroidia; order Cytophagales; family Cyclobacteriaceae; genus UBA2336. The sequence goes on along the minus strand of JAGUUF010000352.1, from coordinate 1,817 downwards.
AAGTAGTTGACCTGGTGCCGGAAAAGAAAGATGCCCAGTATTTTAAAATACGGATGAACATTTCAAAGAAAGACCGCAGCATTCAAAGCTGGACCATGTTCGATAAAGGCGGCAACAAGTACAAATACGCCATCACCAAATTTACCCCTAACGTAACGGTTGCCGATAATTTCTTCACCTTCGACCCGAAGAAATACCCGGGCGTTGAAATTATTGATTTGCGGTAGCCTTAATCCGGATTCAGTTCAATCAGTTGTTCGGTTCGAAAGGGTTTTCCTTCTGAGGTAACGCCTTCAATGGTTACTAAGTAAGGACCTGATGAATCAGAAGCGTAGAACGTTATCAGGTCAGCACCGGAACGGGTTGAAGAAATAACCGAAGGATTCCAGTACAGCGTGGTTCTGAAATCGGAATTGGGCGGAATAAAGTGGGCCGTGTGGTTTACACCATAAAATTTTGCGGGTGTTGTAAAACCTTTCAGTTTAATTTCCTTTACGCTTTCGTACTCTTCAAACCGGCCGCGCAGCCCACCGCCTTTGGTATAAACTGCAATTACACCATCGCCACCGGTTGAACCGTAAAGGGCATTAAGTCTTGACGTCACTTCAATGGCAACAACATCGGCAGGGTTAATGGACAGCAACGCCATTTGAGGCGTGCCTCCCATGGGTTGATCGTCAACCATGATCAGCGGTTGAGTTTGCCGCGCAAATGCCCCTGATCGGGCAAACCGGATTTCATAATCAATCCCGTTAAAATTAATAATCAGGCCCGGAATTTTACCCCGCATCATCTCGATAACGTTGACAGCACCGTAGTTAAGCCGGTTTCCTTCCAGTATGTAATCCGGGTCCCCAAATGGCCTTAATATTACCGGCTCATTATTTTTCGCTTGCTCTTCGGCAATTCGTTTGGCTTCAATGATAACTTCATTCAGTACCGTTGTATTCTTGTCAATTTTGAAATCGGCCCGTTCAACATTGGTGAGCGGAGCCGGCCAGTTAAGTTTCAACGGAGCGGCCTTACGTTCATCGATAGCAAGCCTGCCATCATAAAGTAGTTTTTTACCCATTTTTGCTTCGTAGCGTAATGATAGGGAATCATAAAATTCAAGGCCGGCAACTGAGAATTTTCCATACATATCCGTAGTAAAGTTGAACGCAGGGTAGTTTAAGCGCTGCGACATCATGGTAATTGAAACCATGGCAGGTTTACCGGCTTCAGTAAAAAACTGACCACTCACCGTTAGCCCTCTTTCAAGCGGATAATTGATTTTAGTTGTTTGAGAAAGAGGTTTAATGGGATGCTTGTTGATAATTGTTATGGAATCGGTGAGGAGGCGTACCATCGAAACATCGGTAACCGAAACGGACATCCATGCCGAAACCTGCTGATTGGCTTCGTTGTGCACCCGAACACTGAAAGATATTTTTTCGCGAGGTTTATACTGCCTCTTTTCGAACTTGATGTAAACCCGGTTATTGGTCTGAAGTTCTCTTTTCTCCCCGATTACATTGGAGGTTCGCTTAATAACCGGCAGGTATTTAATGAAGAACTGGTCATCGCCATAGTTCCGCTGCCAGTTGGTGTAGGCCCGTATGGCCAGGTAGTCGGAGCTGTACGTTTGCGGAATTACAAATTCACCCCAGGCCTCACCGTCTTCAATCTTAAGTTGTTTTTCAAAAAGAATGCGCCCGCCATCGTGCTGGTCAATCAGCTCAACATGCAAAACGGTGCTTAACGATTCGATAAGCTCCAGGTAGTTGTAGTTCATGTACGCCTTAAACCAAATGGTATCGCCTGGTAAATAGTAAGGC
>JAGUUF010000016.1 GCA_020063545.1 Cytophagales bacterium | reverse complement strand
GAACTGGGGCCAAAGTTTGATATCCGGCAATTTCATAACCAGTTGCTGGATGCCGGAAGTCTGCCGCTCGACCTGTTGGAACAAAAAATAACTAAATGGATTGCCGCAACCAGGGGTTCGGTTTAGGCACATCCGTTAACTGAGTTACTTTTTGTTCCTGTTCGACTGCGAAGCCAATACTTTTTTAAATGGTACATTTCTGGCCCGAGGCAGGGTTACCAGGAAGCCGGTAATTTTTCCGCTGGTGTCGCGTATAAATTCGAAAACGGAATTATCGGCCGTACGAAAGCCGTCTTTAAATACCGGCTCCAGCACAAAGGAATCGCCCGGCTTTCGATGCACCACAAGGTTGTTTTCTTTCGCTTCAAGGCGAAAGGTTGCATCAGCATCGTCACTGGTAAAAGTTCCGGAGTAGATGCTCAACGCTTTTAAACCGGAAGGGGGCGCATCTGTTCGTACCAGGTTTTCGGTCATTCCCGGAGTTTTAAGGATCAATCCGCTGGGGCTGTTGATTAACCACTCCAGCTTGCCCAGGTAAAGGGTATCCTGGTGTACTGCTTTTACGGCTTCGCCCTTGATGTTGAGCTTACCCTGGTTATTGTCGATCTTGATTACATAATCCTCGTCAGCCACGCGGTAAAAACCTGCCCAGCGGCTGGCTTCAGTTGCTGAAAGGGTAATGAAGCGGGCTGGTTCGGCTACCGGTATCTCCTGCTGCTTTCCGAGAAAAACCTCGGCAATAGTGCGGCCGACCCGTGCGGGATTAAAACTACCATCGTTGCTCAGGATGGCAACGGATAACTTCTTTTCAGGATAATAGGCCAGCCAGGCGCGATACCCGGCTGTGGCACCGGAATGACTGATTTCAGCAAAACCGTTTACCTGGCCAATGGCTAATCCGGCAGCGTAGGCAATGCTGCTTCCGCTGTTCAGTTTTCCGGGTTGAATGCGTAAAGCTGAAATTTCGGCTCCAAAAATTTCGTGCGTATCGAGCAGGCGGTTCCAGCGCAGCAGGTCGGCCGTGGTTGTCAGCAATCCGCCCGGGCCGTGAACATTTTCAAAGGGCATATCGAGTTCGTAGCGCTCTCCGTTTTTCCGGTATGCCTGGGCCCGGTTCGGAATGATTTCCCTGAAGTTATCGCGCCATTTTGTGTGGCTAAGGCTGAGTGGTTTGAAAAACCGCAAAGTTGTGAACTCAGCCAGCGATTGCCCGGATACCCGTTCTACAATTAGTACAAGCATTACATAGTTTGAGTTGCTGTACGAATACCGGCTGCCCGGGGTAAAGTTGAGCGATCGCTGTTTGAACACGATATCGAAACTCAATTCCTGGGTGTAAACCCGGGTTGACCGCGGCCACCCGGCAAGGCCATAGATTACGCCCCAGTCTTTAAGGCCGCTGGTGTGGTTAAGCAGGTGCTGTAGGGTGATAGGTGCATCATACTCGGGTAGTTCAGGAATGTACTTTCTTACATTGTCAGAAAGTGAAAGTTTGCCTTCTTTCGCCAGCAGCAGGATGGCAGCAGCCGTGAATTGTTTGGATACCGAGCCGCACTCAAAAATGGTTTCGGTGGTGTTGGGAGTATTATGTTCGAGGTCGGCAAGCCCGAATGCTTTGTTGTAGATACGTTGTCCGTTTCGTTCAATGGCTATGGCCATTCCGGGGGTGGCATTGTGCCAGGAGGCGAAAAGTTCATCTACCTGCCTCAAGGTATCAGGTTGGGCAAGCAAAAGATGGCTGAGAAAGCAGCAAATAAGGAAAAGTCTACTTTTCATAATCAGCGGTCGTGGGTGGGTTTATAAAGGTATTGCTTTTTATTTTTTTGAAAGCCGACATAAATGAAAAAAGCCTTTCAGCTTGCTGATATAATCGGGGTGAGAAGATTCCCCCGCCTTGGTGTCACGCCAGAAGCGTGACCCACGTCCCTAATCACGCCTGTGGCGTGACGCTAACCGGTTCTGACTTTAATGTTGAAGTAAACCTTTGCTGGATTGTAAACCTGGATAAATAAGATAGAGGTTCAATCCCAAATAAAAACGGCAATCGTTATGATTGCCGTAACCTTGGTCGGGGTGAGAAGATTCGAACTTCCGACCCCCACGTCCCTAACGTGGTGCGCTAACCGGGCTGCGCTACACCCCGAACTTGTAAATGGGCTGCAATATTAATAATTAAAGAAGCGAGACCAAAACCTACTTTTTCTTCTTCTCCTGTTTCAGCGACTTAAAAAATTTGGCCCAGTTAAAAACGTTCAGGTAGGGGTTGGTAATGGGTGCGTACTGCTGGCCCTGGGCTATGGCCCACTGGTCAAGGTAGTAGCGCTGGTTCATGGGGCCGTCCATCGGGGTGGTTTTTACCATCAGCGCAAGCAGTTCCTGGTTGAGGTTTTTCTTGTCAATCTGGCCGTTTTCAACAGGTATGTTAAGCGCCAGGATTGCCTCTTTAAAAACTTCCTCTGTTGGGAAGGGCATAATTTCAATTTCTTTCAGGTAGGTAACATCCTGTACCATTTCAATAATAATGGTAAGGTACTCGCTGGGGTGGTTGGGTACAATGTAATGCTGGCGTTCGTAGCCCACCGAACTGATCACAATGCTGTCGCCAACCAGTACAGGCATCGAAAAAAAGCCATACGGATTGGTGGTGGTACCGCGGCCGGCTTTGGGCACGTATACGTGAACGCCCGGCAACTGGTACACATTATCGTCATCATCCTGGCCAAGCACTACGCCCGAAAGCTGGATAATCCTGCGCTGGTTTTGTGCCTGCGCCTGCACAGCAGCCATGCCGCACACTGCGGCTAAAAGAATGATGAAAAGGTGTTTTTTACGCACGTCAGCAATGGTTAGCAATCCCTGAGGTTCCAAAAATACGGATTCGTGCCTCAACCGCCTAATGTTAGCGGGTGAGCGAACTATTCCATTATCTTTGGTAACGATGACAGCGCTCATCGAATGGTTGGCTGCATGCGATTAAAAACATTTAACCTTACACTTGGTTCCCAGATATTTAAGGCGTGTGCCGATGAATCCAGGCTGCGCATTCTTAACCTGATCTTCCACAACGGGGCCATGTGTATTTCCGATTTGGAGAAAATCCTGGAATTTACCCAGGCAAAAACTTCGCGCCACCTGATTTACCTGAAAAACTCAGGTATCCTTACGTACCGCAGGTATAACCACTGGGTTTTTTACGAGATGAAAGAGGAGGTCCAGGAAATTATTAACCAGATTTTTCAGTTTTTGCGTAAAGACAGGCAGTTGCAGAAAGACCAGCAGCTTTACCAAACAATGTTTTCGAACCGCGAACTTGCCGTTAATAAACTGCACCGCGAAGCCTGGCACCACCAGGAGAGCGGAAAACCGTAACCATGAAGTACAGGTGTATTTTTTTCGATCTGGATCATACCCTGTGGGATTATGAGGCCAACTCACGGGATACGTTGCACGAACTGTTCAACCATCATGCACTGGCGCACCACGGCATTGAACACTTTAACGCCTTCCATTCCGTCTTTAAACAAGTAAACCGCAAACTTTGGCATTTGTACGATCACGGTAAAATAGACAGCACCGTAATCCGCAAAGAACGGTTTCGCAAAATCCTTGAGGCATTTAATCTTAACAACCCCGAACTGGCCGGCCGGCTTTCGCAGGAGTACATCATCGAGTCACCGAAGAAACGTAAACTCATGCCCGGTGCCGAAAAAACCCTGCAATACCTGGCGGGTAGCTATACCTTAACGGTTGTTACCAACGGCTTTACGGATGTGCAGCACACCAAGCTTGCTTCCGGAAACCTTACCCGGTATTTTGAGCATATAATCACTTCAGAAAAAGCGGGATATAAAAAACCTGCACGCGAAATTTTTGATTTTGCACTGGCGGCCAACGGGGTTTCATCAAACGAGGCAATTATGATTGGCGATAACCTGCTTACCGATATTGCCGGTGCACGAAATGCTTCGGTGGATTCCGTTTTCTTTAATCCCGATGGTCTTTCGCATGATGAACCTGTAAAACATGAAATAAAAAACCTGGAAGAACTTTATTCCCTGCTTTGATTACCTTTGTCACCCTGTTAACCACGCAACTGTAACGTAATATGCCAAAAGGTTTTTACCATGTTCCGGTTCCGAAAAACGAACCGGTATTATCGTATGCGCCCGGCACAAAAGAGCGCGCCCTGCTGAAGAAAGCCTTGGAAGAAGCCCGCTCGCGGGTGGAGGATATACCGATGTATATAGGAGCGGAAGAGGTTCGCACCGGCAACAAAATGCCGCTTAGGCCCCCGCATGATCACCGGCACATTCTGGGATACTTTCATTATGGCGATAAGTCGCATGTAGAGCAGGCCATTAATGCTGCGCTGGGTGCGAAGGAATTGTGGGCAAACCTGAGTTGGGAACACCGGGCCGGTATTTTTTTAAAAGCTGCCGAATTGCTGGCAGGACCGTACCGGTACAAAATCAACGCGGCCACCATGCTGGGGCAGTCAAAAAATGCTTTTCAGGCCGAGATTGATTCGGCTTGCGAACTGATTGACTTCTTCCGCTTCAATACGTATTTCATGAGCCAGATCTATAATGAGCAGCCCGAATCGGCTGCAGGCATCTGGAACAGGATGGAATACCGCCCGCTGGAAGGTTTTGTGTTTGCCGTAACCCCGTTCAATTTTACGGCAATAGCCGGCAACCTGCCGGCAAGTGCAGCCCTGATGGGTAACACCGTGGTTTGGAAGCCGGCCAATACGCAGGTTTATGCTGCACATGTGATAATGCAGGTTTTCAAAGAGGCCGGCCTGCCCGATGGTGTAATTAACCTGGTTTACGTGAACGGCCCCGATGCCGGGGAGGTGGTTTTTAACCACCGCGATTTTGCCGGCATTCATTTTACCGGCAGCACAGGCGTATTCCAAAACATGTGGAAGACCATCGGCAACAACATTCACAAGTACAGAAGCTATCCGCGCATTGTGGGCGAAACAGGCGGCAAGGACTTCATCATGGTGCACAAGAGCGCCAACCCACGCGAAGTAGCCACAGCCATTTCGCGCGGGGCATTTGAGTTCCAGGGGCAGAAGTGTTCTGCCGCTTCGCGCTGTTACGTTCCCTCTAACCTGTGGCCCGAGGTGAAAAAGCTGGTGCTCGATGATCTGAAAACGATGAAGATGGGCGGTACCGAAGATTTCGGCAATTTTATTAATGCTGTAATTGACGAGAAAGCGTTTGACTCCATCACCGGCTACATTGAAACAGCACGCAAAAATCCGTTGAACCAGATTATTGCCGGGGGTAAGTACGATAAATCGAAGGGATATTTTATTGAACCGACCATCATTGAAACAAAGGACCCGTCATCCGTTACCATGTGCGAAGAAATTTTCGGTCCGGTGCTTACGGTGTACGAATATCATGCTGAGAATTTCGAGCAAACGCTTGAGCTTGTTGATAGCACTTCGCCTTACGCGCTTACGGGTTCCATCTTTGCGCGTGACCGGTACGCGATTGAACTGGCAACTAAAAAGCTAACGAACTCGGCAGGTAATTTTTATATTAATGATAAGCCCACCGGTGCCGTAGTAGGTCAGCAGCCTTTTGGCGGGGCCAGGGGTTCGGGCACCAATGATAAGGCGGGGGCCAAGGCAAACTTAATGCGATGGGTTTCGATGCGCACCATAAAAGAAACCTTTGTACCGCCTACGGATTATCGGTATCCGTTTTTAAACAATGAGTAAAGTCATTTCTTCATCCGGTATGCTGATGCGTGTTTTTGTATTGTTAATGGTATCGCTGATTTCGTTCACAGCCTGCAACTTGCTGCGCGAAAAGCAATCAACAGTAATCAACGCAAAGGATTCGCTCAATTGGGCCGGCAAGTATGCCGGAATATTGCCCTGTGCCGACTGCGAAGGAATTAAAACGGAACTTACCCTCCGAAATAACGGAACCTACACCCTCGCTACCCAGTTCCTCGGAAAGGAAGATCATTCGCTGGAAGAAAGCGGGGAATTTACCTGGGATGATTCCGGCACACGGATTTTTCTGCCCAACGATCGCAGTCGCCCGGGTGAGTTTATGGTTGACCGGGATAAACTCCATGTACTGGATAGGGAGGGTGGCCTGGTTCGTGGCCGCCTGGCTCATCTATACGTACTGAAGAAGGTAAAATAGCCGGAAGTTTGGGGCTTAAACTTTGCCCCCTACCTGGCGAATACGGATTACTCATGGAACGGTTTCTTTATACCACGATACCCCGCGACTGAAAAACATCAGTGCGGCCAACACCAGGAAGAGTCCGATGCTGCCAATGAGCAGCGAGTAATCCTGTTGCTGAATGATAACGAAAATAAACGAGTAGAAGATTAGCAACAGCAGGGTAAACAGCACGATCAGTTTTCTGGATCTAAGAAAGGTTGTGGAATAAGCCGTTAACAGCACAACCGTTGCCAGGGTGGCAATCCAGTATGCCGGGGCATAACCAACCTGCTCGGAGAAACTGAGTAAAAGCGTATAATATATGATGAGCGCTGCACCAATGAGAATGTATTGAAACGGGTGAATGCGGATGCGCTGGGTGATTTCAACCAGCACCAATGAAATGAACGTAAGCAGCACGATGAGAATACCATATTTGGCGGTACGCATGCTCTTTTGATACTGGTCAACAGGCATTAGCAGTTTCAGGCCTAAAGCCGAGCCCGACAATCCTGTTTCATCCTCTTTCCAGTACGAAGCAAAAGGGCGGTTAAAGTACAGGATTTGCCAGGTGGCGGTAAAACTGGTGTCGGTTATTTCGCGCGTAACAGGCAAAAATTCCCCTCCAAAACTCGGGTCAGGCCACGGCCCCGAAAGGTTTACCGTGGTGGTTTTTCCTGTGGGCACAAAACTAAGCTGGCTGCTGCCCTTTAAAGTAAAACTGATTTCATTTTCCGGAAGAAAATCTGCTTCACTGTTCCAGTTTAAAAGTGCTGTGATGCCGGTGGCGGATCCCGTTGTATTGG
>JAGUUF010000384.1 GCA_020063545.1 Cytophagales bacterium | reverse complement strand
TGTTAAACTTATCGGCAAAACTGGTTGAAAGAATATCGCCAACACGCAAACCCTGCCGGCCGATTTTATCCTGGTAAGACGGGCCGATACCTTTTAAGGTAGAACCAATCTTGTTTTCGCCTTTTGCCGTTTCGAATGCCTGGTCGAGCAGGCGGTGTGACGGAATAATAAGGGTTGCCTTTTTAGAAATAAACAGGTTTGAGCGGATGTTGAGGTTAAACTTGCTGAGCGATTCAATTTCTTTTTTAAAGATTACTGGGTCAAGAACCACTCCGTTACCGATGATATTTTTTGTTCCATCCCGGAAGATTCCTGACGGGATTTGATGCAACACGTGCTTTATGCCGTTAAACTCAAGGGTATGCCCGGCATTGGGGCCGCCCTGAAACCGCGCTACCACATCATACCGGGGAGCCAGTACATCCACAATTTTGCCCTTTCCTTCATCGCCCCACTGAAGGCCTAACAAAACATCAACTTTAGCCATAGTTTTTCTTCTGAAGGATTAGTTACACAACTTCGCTTTCGGATTGAATAACCTGAAAAATGGAATTCAACTTGGTAATAACCAACAGTTTCTTTACACTTTCTGACGGCTTTAACAAAAAAACTTCCCCGCCTTTGTTTCTGAACTTGGTTAAAATGGTAATAAGCACCCCGATGCCGCTGCTGTTGATGTAACGCAGGTTGGAGATATCGATGATGCATTTGCTGATCTTATTCTGCAGGGCATCGGTTACAATACCCAAAAGATTGGTACCATCATTTTCCCCGATTAAATCACCGGACAACCGAATGACGAGGTGCCCCTGGTTAATCTCATGTTGAAACGTCATTTTTCAGGATCGTTATGTTTTCTATTCTCGCATTTCACCTTCGTACAGGAGGCGTAAAGAATCAGTGAATGGTGCACTACATCAAAGTGCAATACGTCACCAACTGTTTTCTGAATAGCGTGGATTCGCGGGTCACAGAATTCAACCACCTGGTGGCAGTCGGTGCATATCAGGTGATCGTGCTGCTTATACCCATACGATTTTTCGTACTGGGCAATGTTTTTTCCGAACTGATGCTTGCTTACCAGGTCGCAATCCACCAGCAAATCCAGCGTATTGTAAACCGTGGCACGGCTAACCCTGTAGGCCTTGCTTTTCATGCTCAGGTATAGCGACTCAACATCAAAATGCCCGTTGTGTGAATAAATTTCTTCCAGGATAGCGTATCGCTCGGGTGTTTTGCGCAGTTCCCGGCTCTCCAGGTAGGCAGTAAAAATTTTTCTTACCTCTTCAAGGATTGTCAGATTGGCCACCATACGGCAAAGATATAGGAGAATAACAGAATAAACAGTTATTCTTTCGAATCGAACCGGCTTACTTTAACCACCCCCTCTACCTTTTCCAGCTTATGGATAAGTTGTTCAAGGTGGCGGGTATCGTTTACATACAGCATAATTTCGCCTTCGAATATGCCGGAATCGGTATGAAACGACATGGAGCTCATGTTCACTTTAAGTTCCTCCGAAATGATTTTGGACACATCGTTTATCAGCCCTACCCGGTCGGTTCCGCGCACTTTCAACCCGGTTAAAAACGCTACTTCGTGTTGGGAGGTCCACTTTGCTTTTACCACCCGGTTTCCATGGCTGGCCAGCAGTTCGGTAGCATTGGGGCAGGTGGTGCGGTGAATTTTAATCCCTTCATTAACGGTTACAAATCCAAAAACGTCATCACCCGGTATCGGGGTGCAGCACTTGGCAAGCTTGTAATCCACAACATCCATATCTTCGCCTATCAGCAGGATGTCTTCGTATCGTCCTTTTATCCGGGTAATTTCCTGTTCAATTGCCTTGGCATCGGCCACGCGGATATTCGGTTTTGTTTTAAGCGGTGAGGCTGGTTTATAGTCTTTAAACCGTTTGATATCCGCAGTGGTGATCATGCCTTTACCAACGCGGTAATACAATTCAAAATGGCTTGCCAGACCAAAATATTCACGCATCTGCTCCAGCATAATATGCGTGGCATCTGCTTTTAATTGCTTGAGTTTGCGTTGAATAATTTCTTTTCCTTCTTCCGCTACCCGTTTCTTATCTTCCTTAAGGTTGTCTTTAATCTTTGAGCGGGCCTTGGAGGTTACCACAAACCTTAGCCAGTCTTCATGCGGCTTTTGTTTTTGAGAAGTAAGGATTTCGATCTGATCGCCATTCTTGAGGATGTAGTTTATGGGAACAAGCTTATTGTTAACCTTTGCCCCGATACACTTCGAGCCTACCTGGGTATGAATTTCGAATGCAAAATCCAGGGCGGTGGCTCCGTAGGGTAATGTTTTTAATTCACCGCGGGGCGTAAACACAAACACTTCATCGCTAAAGAGGTTCCCGCGAAAATCGTTCACAAAATCAAGGGCAGAGTGGTCGTTTTGCTCCAGCGTATCGCGTACTTTCGCCAGCCATTTTTCCAGGTTCGATTCGTGGGCAGCTGCTGACTCTTTGTACTTCCAGTGAGCTGCATAGCCCTTTTCGGCAATTTCATCCATGCGCTGCGTTCGAATCTGCACCTCAACCCATTGTCCGTTCTTGGCCATTACGGTGGTGTGCAGCGATTCATAACCATTGGCTTTCGGGGTGCTTATCCAATCGCGAAGCCGGTCGGGGTTTGGCGTATAAAAATCAGTTACAATAGAATACACCTGCCAGCAAAGCGATTTCTCCTGTTCCAGCGGGGCATCTAAAATGATGCGTATAGCGAAAAGGTCATACACTTCCTCAAAAGGGATGTTTTGCTTACGCATTTTATTGCAGATGGAGTAAATGGATTTGGGGCGCCCTTTTATTTCATACTTGATTTTAAGCCTGTCCAGTTCTTCTTTAATGGGCTGCATAAATTGTTTGATGAACTTGTTTCGTGCAGCCCGGGTATCATCAATGTTGCGGGCAATGGAGTCGTACATCTGCCGGTCGGTAAACCGCAGGTACAAATCTTCCAGTTCACTTTTAATAGTATTCAGGCCAAGCCGGTGTGCAAGCGGTGCGTACAGGTAAATCGTTTCGGAGGCAATCTTCAGTTGCTTATTGCGCGGCATGCTGTCCAGTGTGCGCATGTTGTGAAGCCGGTCGGCAAGCTTGATGAGGATTACACGCACATCTTCGGAAAGGGTAAACAGCATTTTCCGAAAATTCTCGGCCTGCTGCGAAGTGCCGTATTCAAAAACCCCCGAAACTTTTGTGAGCCCGTCAATTATCCGCGCAACTTTCTTCCCAAACATCCGCTCGATGTCGGCCAGTTCCAGGTCGGTATCTTCTACCACGTCATGAAGCAATGCCGAGATAATGGAAGTTGTTCCAAGCCCGATTTCCTCTACGCAAATCTGCGCTACTGCCAGCGGATGAAAGATGTAGGGCTCCCCGGATTTTCTGCGCATCTCTTTGTGCGCTTCAAGCGCCATGGTAAACGCTTTTTTAATAAGCCGGGCATCGCCTTCTTTTAACACCGGTTTTGCTTTGCGCAGCAACCTGCGATACCTGTTGATAATTTCCTTTTTCTCCTGCTCTACGTCAATAACCATCCGGAAAGTTGTTTACTCGTGGCTTAAATCGGGCTTATCCGAACCTACCCAAGATAACAATTTATTGGTGTTCCGAATTTCTGAATTATCTATAAATTTGCCCTCCTTTTTAAGGGAGTCGTTCTGAATTTTGCGGATGTGGCGTAATTGGCAGCCCTGCCTAAGGCAGGCAGGCGCGCTCAGTCTTAGAATCTGGTGCAACCCAATTACAAACATTTGTAAGAACACATGCGGATGTGGCGTAATTGGCAGCCGCGCCAGACTTAGGATCTGGTGCCGAAAGGCGTGGGGGTTCGAGTCCCTCCATCCGCACAATCATAAACGATAAACCGTTAACGGTAATCCATTAACACTCCGAATAGTAAACCAAACAAACAAGCCATTGGAAATTACACTGGACAAAAAAAGCACAACCGAAGGTCTTATTAAGATACGCCTTGGCCAGCCCGACTACCAGCCCGGGGTTGAGGAAAAAGTACGCACCTATGCACGGAAAGCCAACCTGAAGGGGTTCAGGCAGGGCAAAGTACCTACGGGCGTCATCCGGCAAATGTTCGGCAAGTCAATACTGGTAGAAGAAGTCAACCAAATACTTTCCAACAAACTTTCCGACTATATAAAAGAAAATAAGCTGCGGATAATTGGCGAGCCCCTGCCCAATCTTGAAAAAGCCAACGCGCTGGATTGGGAAGGCGCAGCGGATTTGGAATTTGAATACCAGGTTGGCCTGGTTGATGATTTTACCTATGAATTGTCGCCAAAAATTAAGCTGCCATACTACCCCATCGAAGTAAGCGATGCGGTAGTTGAAGAAACGCTGGCGGACATCCGTAAACGATTCGGCAAGGTAACCCATCCCGAAATAAGTGAAACCGGTGATAGCCTGATTGGCGACCTGCGTTCTGCCGATGAAACCTTTCAGCGCGAAAATGTGATCATTAAAACCGAAACCCTTTCAAAAAAATACCAGGATTTTTTCCTTAACCGGAAACCGCAAGACGAAATAACCCTGGAAATAGAAAAGGTTTTTGACACCGATGCACTCTCAAAAATGCTGAATATTTCTGCAGAGGAAGCGAAACAACTGAGCGGAAAGTTTACTTTCAACGTAGTCTCCATCGGCCGGGTTGAACTGGCCGAATTAAACACAACATTGTTCGACAGGGTTTTCGGCAAAGATACCGTTACAACAGCTGAAGAGTTTATTGCTAAGGTAAAAGAAACCATTCAGCAAAATTACAAGCGCGAAAGCGACCATTTTCTCGATCATGAAATTGAAGATCATTTCATCCGGACGACAAAAATAAACCTGCCGGAGGCTTTTCTTAAAACCTGGCTCGTACACAGCAGCAAAGGAGAAATAACCGAGGAGGTTATCAGCAGGGAGTTTGACGGCTACCTGCGCACACTTAAATGGGATTTGATTAAAAACCGCATAGCCGAAGACCTTGCCGTTACCGTAGATACTGAAGAAGTACGGGCACGCGCAAAGGAATTGATTATTTCGCAATTTGGCGGGCCTTCGGTTGCCGGCCAGTTAATGGATAAAATTGATGCCATAGCCGATAATTACCTGTCGCACGAAAACGGTCAGCACTTTATGCGGCTTTACAACCAGTTGCGGAACGAAAAAATACTTTCGTTAATCAGGGAAAAAGTTACCCTTACCGAAAAAAAGGTTACCCTTGATGAATTCCGCAAAATTGTTGAGGAGCACAAGCACTGATGTTGTCGTAATCCAAAAAATGGCTTTGCCTGCCGGCAAGGCCATTTTTATTTTATTTTTTATCCACAGGAATTCATCCTTTTATTCTAATTTAATGCACATTTAAATAAATATTGACATGAACGAATTCAGAAAATATGCCGTGCACCACCTGGGTATGAGCGGCAACACGGTTGACAGCTATGCCCAGAAAATAGAAAACATGACCCAGTATGTTATCGAAGAACGCCCGGGAAACTTCAGGGCAATAGATGTATTTACACGCCTGATTTCCGACCGGATAATTTTTCTCGGCATGGGCGTTGACGATCAGATTGCCAACCTCATTATCGCACAACTGCTGTTTCTCGAATCGGCCGATCCGAAGAAAGACATCATCATGTACATTAACAGCCCCGGTGGGTCAGTGTATGCCGGCCTCGGCATTTACGACACCATGCAGTACATCAATCCGGACGTGGCCACCATTTGCATTGGCCTGGCCGCCTCGATGAGTGCTGTTTTGCTTGCAGCGGGGGCGCCAAAAAAACGCTCAGGGCTTACCCATAGCCGCATTATGATCCACCAACCGTCATCGGGTATGCAGGGCACTTCCAAAGACATGGAGATTTCCCTGAAACAAACCCTTGAAATACGGGAAGACCTGTATAAAATACTTGCCAAACATTCCGGCAAAGATTTCAAAACCATTGAAAAAGATTCCGACCGCGACTATTGGATGCGTGCCACGGAAGCCAAGGATTACGGGATGATTGACGAAGTGCTGGAACGTAAAAAGTAGACGCCAGGCAACCTTAAAAACTCCGGATTTTAGTGGTACCTTTGTACCCGTATCTGATTAACGACCATGGCCGAAGTTACCTGTTCATTCTGCGGGCGCAATAAAAAGGACGTTGACCTGATGATTTCGGGCATACACGCCCACATTTGCGATAAATGCGTAACGCAGGCCAGCCAGATTTTACAGGAAGAAAAGAAAAGCAAAAGCGATGGCGGCCTTGCTCCGAATTTCAAACTGATAAAACCGCGCGACATCAAGAAATTTCTTGATGAATACGTTATCGGCCAGGATGAGGCCAAGAAAATCATGTCGGTAGCGGTGTACAACCACTATAAACGGCTGATGCAGCGCAAAGCCGAATCGGATATCACCATTGAAAAGTCGAACATTATTATGATAGGCGAAACCGGAACCGGTAAAACCTATCTCGCCCGCACCCTGGCCCGCCTGCTGCAGGTACCGTTTTGCATTGCCGATGCTACGGTACTTACCGAGGCCGGATATGTTGGCGAAGATGTGGAGAGCATCTTAACCCGCCTGCTGCAGGCTGCCGATTACAACGTTGAAGCAGCCGAACGCGGCATTGTTTACATTGATGAGATTGATAAAATCGCCCGTAAATCCGATAACCCCTCCATTACCCGCGATGTGAGCGGAGAGGGCGTTCAACAGGCTTTATTAAAATTACTGGAAGGTACAGCGGTTAACGTGCCCCCGCAGGGCGGCCGTAAACACCCCGACCAGAAGATGATTACGGTAAATACCGAGAACATCTTATTTATCTGCGGAGGGGCATTTGAAGGCATTTCCCGGTTTATTGCCAACCGCCTCAATACCAGGCCACTTGGCTTTACCTCGGCCAGCGGGCTGCACCCTGCCGACATTGACAAAGACAACCTGATCCAGTTTGTTTCAGCGCAGGACTTAAAAAGTTTTGGTCTTATCCCCGAGTTAATCGGGCGGTTACCGGTTATTTCATTCCTGCACCCGCTGGATAAGGATGCGCTCCGGAAAATACTTACCGAACCCAAGAATGCCCTTGTAAAACAGTACAAGAAACTCTTCGAAATGGAGGGCATCCAGCTTGAATTTAAAGACGGGGCTATTGATTTTATCGTTGAAAAGGCCGTTGAATTTAAACTCGGTGCCCGCGGCCTGCGCAGCATCTGCGAGGCCATCATCAACGATGCCATGTTCGACCTGCCCTCTGAGAAAAACACCGAACGCCTCACCATAACCCGTGCCTACGCTGAAGACAAATTCAGCCGGTCGCAGTACAGCAAACTGAAAGTAGCCTGATTATTTCGCCAGGTAATCCAGCATCAGCCGTGCAGCGTTTTCAGAAGCTGATCCGGTATTCAGTTTTTCAAACACCAGGTTATATCCTTCCACCATCTGCTGTCGGTAAGACGCATCGTATAGTAGTTGCTTAAGTTCAGTCAGTATTTCGCGCGGGTTTGCGTGGTGCTGAATAAGTTCCTTTACAACCTCTTTGCCGGCAACCAGGTTTACCAGCGAAATAAATGGAACCCGGATAAGCATGCGCGCAACCTGATAGCTTATCGCGCTGGATTTATACACCACAACCTGGGGCACTTTAAACAAACAGGTTTCAAGGGTGGCCGTGCCTGATGTTACAATGGCGGATGAAGCATGTGCCAGTAAATCGTAGGTTGACCCGGTGATGAGCTTAACATTGCGCAATTGCTCTAACGGTGAGTATAGTTCAGTACCGAGGTTATCCACCCTTGCTACAACAAACTGGTAACCAGGTAGTTCAGAGGCCACTGCTGCCATTACCGGTATAACCCGGCTTACCTCCTGCTTGCGGCTTCCCGGCAACAATGCAATAATGTTGCCTGGTGAAAGGTTATGCTTTTGCAGGAATTGGGAATCTGCCCGATGTGCCTTTACAGCATCCAACACCGGGTTGCCAACGTAATCAACATGCCAATTAAATTTTTTAAAAAAGTCCTTTTCAAAAGGCAGGATAACGAACATGCGATCAACAACGGCCTTCAACTGCTTTGCCCGGCTTTGATTCCAGGCCCACACCTTAGGCGATATGTACCAGAATACCTTAAACCCTTTGGATTTGGCAAACTGGGCAATCCGCAGGTTAAACCCGGCATAATCAATCAACACAACCACATCCGGGTTGTGGCTTAGGATGTCGGTTTTGCATTGCCCGAGTTTCTTAGAAATCGTTTTTAGGTTTGCAAGCACTTCGGCAAACCCCATAAAGGCCAATTCGCGGTAGTGAACGACCACTTCCATGCCCGCCTGCTGCATCGCTTCTCCGCCAAAACCCCTGAATATGAGGTTTTGATCAATGCGCCTTAACGCTGAAATAAGATTCCCTCCGTGCAAATCACCGGAGCGCTCGCCCGCTACTAAATAAAATTTCACCCCGGCAAGGTAGGGCTATTCGCCAAAGTACTCAACATAATTGCGGGGGGTTTCATACAGCCTTATGGAATGCAGCTTTCCAGAGGCAGTAATTTTAGGAATTTCCCAGTAAAGTATATCCCAGATGCCTTTCACCAGGTTCTCGCAACTGGCTAGTTTGCCCTGCATAAAATCAACATCCAGGTTCAGGTTTTTATGGTCAAGCTTTTCGATTACGTGTCCGCGGATTAACCGGCTTAGTTTTTTCAAATCCACCACAAAACCGGTTTCCGGATCAGGCAAGCCCTTTACCGTTACAATCAGTTCAAAGTTGTGCCCGTGCCAGTTTTCGTTGGCACACGGGCCAAATACTTCTACGTTCTTTTCCTTAGACCAGGCCGGGTTATAGAGTTTATGGGCTGCATTAAAATGTTCCTTGCGCGAAATGTAAAGCATGCACAAATATAGATACAAAAAAAGAGGCTGCCTGCGGCAGCCTCTTTTGAAAAGAATACGAAATAACGGCTTAGAGTTTCTCTAATCTCAGGTAAACCCTGCGCATCCAAGTACAGTAGCCAGACTGGCCACCCTGGCGCCTGCCGTACTCATCCACATCATCATCCACACCAATGGTAAATACCTGGCCAGGGGTTAACCCATCTTGATCCAGCCTGTAGAAACCACGGTTAGGAATGCTTGCATAGCGAGGCAAACCGAAACGGAGTGTTGTACCGCCTGCAAATGTACCCGCCAACGGAGTTACCAGGTAAAGCTCCCGGTTGGAGGTACAATCAACACCGGTATTCATCAACGGCAGGAATACCGTACCAATGTTGGTGTTGGTAGCGCCTGTCATCCCCATACCATTACCCGGACCCGGAGGGCCAAATGGGTTGGTGAGAGTTGCCAGTGCTGCAGCGGCAAGGTTCGGGTTAGGGCCACCTTCAAGGTTAATCCGCATGGTAATGGTCTGCCCCCTGTAGGTACAGGTAAACTGACGTTCAGTCGGCAATCCGCCTGTTACTTTCGACAGGGTCACCGTTTGGGTCGAGTCCGTGGCCGAACTTCCAAACAGGAACGGCTTCACCATGTAATTCGGAATAGTCTCATGAAGCGTAAGGCTATGGCTGGGCGACCAGATGGCCATTTGCGTCATGCGGTAGTCACCGGTGTATGCATTCGGGTTACCGGTGGTAGTGGTTCTACGCACAGTAATTGTTCCAGCATATGGTGCGTTATAGAACTGCCCTGCGGTAATGTTCGGAGTCATATTTGCCTCCGCTGCATTACCCAGACTTGGCGAAGCTACGGCTTGTACATTGGTTACCGTAAACGTCCTGCCATCGGTAAGCCTGGTTTTCCACCGTAGCAAAATCTGGTCACCTACGGCTAAACTTCCCGGATAGGCCTGACACGGGCAAACATCCGGGTATATGTTGGTGCAATCCACTAAGGGAATTCCATCCGGGTCTGTTGTCAGGGTGGCAAACGCTGCCTCAATCTCGGCAACCGTAATCCGCACAGGGGCTGACCTGAGGTACTCGGAATACGTGGGTTGCGGAACGAAGGCAAACCCCATAGCAGAGGCAGGTACCGTCTTAACCAGAATTTCATCGGTCAATATACCTCCTGCGGTACGGTGTGTTGCATAAAATTCAACCTCTTCCAACAGCGCACCCTTTTGTTCATCAACAGATTCGAAAACATACTCTACTGCTGAATTGGCTAAGTCATCAAAGTCAACAACGCTTGATGTCTGCTTGTATATCCGGAGGTAATGCCCGGAGGTACGATCATCATACGGCAGTGGATACAGGCTTTCATCGCGGCATGCCATAATAACAACGGCTGCCAGCAGCACCACTCCCAGTACATATTTTTTAAAGTTCATCATAATCATTCAGTTATTATGGTTAAAAATCAAGGTTTGTGGTGTTCGTATCCCAGAATACCTTAACTGCTACGCTAGCCTTCTGATTAATCTTGTTATTCAGGTTAGCCGCATTAGCCGGGTACCAGGTTGACCGCGGGAACGCACCCGGGGTAGGGTTAAGTGTTGGCTGCATCCCGGTAGGTTTACCTGTTCTGCGATACAGGTTGTATGCTTCAACACCGTTTCCGTAGCAGGCTATCCAGAACTCGCGTGCATTGTAATTCTCGGCATCTGCTGCCGAGTTATCAAATGCTGCTAAGGCCGAGGTAACGTAGTTGTTCACATCAGTTGTGTAGGTGGCTGCCGGGTAAAAGGCATTGATAGTTGCTGCCTCAGTAGGCGAAGCTGCAACACCCGTTGTACCGTACGTACCGTTAACAGCCCAGTCACGCACATCCTGCATAGACTGCCGGATGCCGTTTTCAAAGTACTGGCGGGCAGTAAGGCCTGCCGTAACACCTGGCAATGTTAACTTGGCTTCTGCCAGCATAAACTGCACAAACGAGCGCATCATTAGCGGCTGAATACCCGCTCCGCGCTGTCCCTGGTTGGCATTAACAGATGCACCGGCATTGTTATCGAAGCGACCGCCTGACGGATAAACACCCCAGGCCGTACGCAATAACCCATCCGGAGGAATACCCTGGTTATCCACGTGGTCGCGGCCCCAATACCCCACGTTAGAGGGGTAGCAGAACGTGCGGCCCCATGCCGGGTCGGTCGGATCGTTGGTCGGGTGTGTAGGCGCTACCCCCATGGGAGGCATGCCGGCAAGGGAGTTAACCAGAATTGACGTGCCTGTTGAAATGGGGTAGTGCGAAGGAACATCCTCACCAACACAACGAATCTGCTCGGCATTGGAACTGTTGGCCAGTACCTGGCGGTAGAAATAAAACCGAATGCGGGGATCGCCAGGGGCACCGTTCTGGGTCGCATCGTACCCGTGGAACATGTGCCACATGAGCCAGTTGCTCATGTAGTTACCTCCACCTGCCGGGTAGTTGGCAATAAACCGGGGATGGCGCGAATCGGGCGCTGCCGTGCTTAAACCGTAGCGGAACACAAAATTCCTGGCCTGGGTGTCAATAAAGCCACCTGTTGCTGACACATCATTAATCAGGTTGTTGATTTCAGCTTCGTTTTTGGTGTTTAGGTAGATTTTCAACTTGAGCGTATTGGCCAACCGTACCCAACTGTTCATGGTGTTGTTGTAGTACATGTCAGTTATCGGTGGCGCAACCGGGTTTTGGTACCCGGCAGGAATCTGCACCGTAGTGTTGGTAGTCAGGTCAAGCTTGGCCTGGTCCAACATGGCCAACGCAGCGTTATAAACATCCGCTGCATCGTCAAGTTTCGGGTTAAAGTTGGCCGAACCATTGAACGCTTCGGAGAAAGGCACATCGCCAAAGAAGTCCACCAACATAATCAGCGTGTAGGCCGCCATTACCCGGGCCATGCCGGCATGGCGGGCATAACCCACCGCTTCTGCGGCTGGAATTAACGCATTGGCTTCAACGAGGATGTTGGCATAAGCATTAGTCCAGATACCGTTCATCCCTTCAGGGGTAACCGTCCGGTCATACTGGGCAGCACCGCCATTTTGCAGGCGTGTAAGCTGCATGCCAATAGTACTGGCCGGCTGAAACATGTTGGCAAGGTTTAACTGCATGCCATGTATCACCAGGCTTGGCAGCACCTGGTTGGGCTGTACCGCGTTGGGGTTATCCCGCAAATCTAGTGTACAGGATGTTCCGGCAACTACGGCCAGTGTTAGTATTAATATTTTAACAAATTTCATAATTGTCTTCAGGTTTTAGGTTAGAACGTAAGCCTCAACACTGCACCATAACGCCTCATGCTCGGGCCGGTCAGGTAATCAAAACCGGCTCCCCGGTTAACACCCAGGCTGGCCACTTCCGGATCGAAGTTTACATACTTGGGGACGTTAACCGCATTAAACCACAGGTTATTTCCGGTAAGTGTAATGGAAGCATTCTTTATCGGGGTCTTGCTCAATACCGACTTAGGCAGCGTATAGCTCAGGTTAACTTCACGCAGGCGTATCCAGGTTGCATCGTACATGCTGTTGTCGTTGCGGGAAAAGAACTGGGAGTTAAAGCCGTAATCGGCAGCTGTAATCTGGATGTCGTTCGGGGCATAAATCGGGTCGCCATCCGTATCAACTCCTACCTGTTTTACACCCGGCAGGATGAAGATCTGATCGCGGTCAAAGTTCTCACGACCGGCCAATACACCGCGGGCAAGCAAACCGGCCGGTGTCCAGGCGTTCATCATGCCGCCATCGCGGTAATCGAACTGGAACGACAGGGAAATGCCCTTGAACGAGAATGTGTTGATTAAGGTGGTCAGGTAGTTGGGGTTCGGATCACCGAGTTCACCAATACCGGGAGCAATTACGTGCAAGCCGTCAGCACCTACAATCCGGTTTCCTTCCGGGTCGCGGGCAATAACCGTACCTTTAATGATGTTCATGGGGCGGCCCGGAACGGCAAAGTTTCCTAAATCGGTAAAGCCGGCCAGTACAATCTCATCCAATCCAGCACCCAGCGAAACCACTTCAGGACGAACTAATGTAAAGTTCCAGGTTACATCCCACTGGAAGCCGTTCGAAAGCCTGATGGGAGTTGCGTTTAAACCTATTTCGATACCCTTGTTACTGAGCTTACCCAGGTTAAGGTAGGTTGTAGTGAATCCCGTTGCCGGGTCAACAGGAGCATCGGTAATCAGGTCTTTAGTACCCCTGTCGTACACGGTAAAGTCTATGCTTACGCGTTCATTCAGGAAGCGGGCCTCGAAGCCTGCCTCAATCTCCTGCTGCAACTCGGCAGTAAGTGCCAGGTTGCCTAAGCGGTTACTAATGGCGTGGGTGGAAATAATGCCACCACCGGCATCAACAAATGCCCGTGAATTCGGGGCCACCACCGTGCGGGTACCATACACCGGGGGGAAACCGGCTGAAGTACCGTAACCTACCCGTATTTTCAGGTAGTTAAGCGTATTAGACTTCAGGTTGCTAAACGCATCCGTAGGCACAAACGAAGCACTTACACTGGGGTAGAAAATAGAGTTATTTCCTTTTTCCAGGTTGGACGTCCAGTCGTTACGGGCAGCCAGGTTCAGGAAGAGGAAACTCTTATAATCAAATGAGAAATCGCCATACAAGCCGTAGCGCTGCTGTTCGGTGGTCACCTCAAAAGTGCGGCCATCAAAGGCAGCACTGTTGGTGGCAGGCGATGTGAAGTTGCTGTGGCGCATTAAACCGAATACAATCTGGCCTTCAGAATACGCACCATCGCGCTGG
Organism: Cytophagales bacterium; assembly: GCA_020063545.1. Taxonomy (GTDB): domain Bacteria; phylum Bacteroidota; class Bacteroidia; order Cytophagales; family Cyclobacteriaceae; genus UBA2336. The sequence continues at coordinate 1,216 of JAGUUF010000384.1, read as the reverse complement.
AAGTAGTCGTTACGGGCGTTACCACCCACGCGGGCCACCAGGTTGATGTCGCTGGTGATTTGCTTTTGCAAGCTGAAAATCAGGTCATGGTTCCAGATGGTGTTGGAGATCGTTTGGGTTTGGTACACACCGTTGTTGATGTTTGGATAGGTGGGGCCAATTCCTTTATTGTACGAACGACCCTGACGCTGAACATACATATCCAATCCAACGCGGTACTGCAACGCCATGTTTTCGTTAAAGTCGTAGGTAAACGATGTACTGTTAAAGAAGCGGTCGGTTACGTCAGTTTCTTTGGCATACTTGGCAATCCACCGGGCGTTGGGAATATCATTTGCGCCACGGTACCACACCGATTTCTTTTCTTCCGGTGTTTCAAAGGGGAAGGTGGCATCATCAAGGATATTCAGGTTACGCGGAGTGTAGAGGAAGTTAGCATACAATGACGGTACACCACCAAAAGCCGCACCACCACCGGTTGCACCGTTAAGCGGAGGTGTAACAAAATCGGTATTGGTGTACATCAATGATGACTTTATACTCAGTTTATCCGTAACGGAACCGTTAAAACCTACCTGGGCATTTACCCGGGTCAGGTCGTTGCCGGGGGCATAGCCTTCTTCCGTAGTATACCCGATAGTAGCCGTTACACCAAGTTTATCGGTTCCACCGGTAAGCGAAAGCGAAGTGTTGGAGATAATACCTTTTCTGAAAAAGTTACCTACACTTGGTGCAGGCTCATACGGAATACGCTTCCAGAAAAACTGGGGGAACGGTAACCGGAGTGTGGCATCGCCAAGGAATTGGTACGGGTGGCCGATTGAGTCAATTTCATCGAAGTGCGCTCCCCAGTTGCTAAAGAAGTTGCCAAACAACTGCTGGAACCCGTTTCCGTAATCATTCTGGAAATCCGGCATGGAGGCAATCTCATTCCGGGAAAGCGTTTGCTGGAAAGTGATTTCAGGAGCGCGCTTTTTACCGCTTCCGGCCTTGGTCGTAACAAGAATTACCCCGTTCCGGCCCTGGTCGCCATATAGTGCTGTAGCGGCAAGACCTTTTAAAACGCTGATACTTTCAATCGCGTTCGGATCCAAGTCCAGAAAACGACTGGGGGTTGCAGCCGTACCACCTGTTGTAAAGCCAGACTGGTCGTTCGTGGCTGAACTGAACGGAACGCCATCAACAACCCAGAGCGGCTGGGTGTTACCCGTAATTG
>JAGUUF010000173.1 GCA_020063545.1 Cytophagales bacterium | reverse complement strand
TCTGTATGATGATGCTCAATGCGCTTCGCCAGTGAAACAGGAAGATGATCACCACCAGTGAAACCACGATCATTTCTTCAATTAGTGTTTTCTTAATGGAAGAAACAGACTCTTCGATTAATTCGCTTCTGTCGTAGGCAAGATTGAATTTCATGCCTTCGGGAAAACCCTTGGCTACTTCTTCCATCTTTTTCTTTACTCTCTTGATTACCTCATCGGCATTTTCACCATAGCGCATCACCACAATGCCTCCCACAGCCTCACCTTCGCCACTCACATCAAAAATGCCAAGACGAAGTTGACCGGTCATTTGCACGGTAGCTACATCCTTGACCGTAACTGGTATGGAGTTTACTGTTTTAAGCGGGATCATTTCAATAGCTTCAATGCTCTTGATATACCCGGTAGTCTTGATCACGTACCCGATGTCGTTTACTTCAAACTTCCTTCCGCCCGCTTCATTATTATTGGCACGAATGGATTGAATCACCTGCGGGATGGAGAGGCCATAGTATGTAAGTTTGTTTGGATTGATCGTAACCTGGTATTGTTTTTCGAACCCTCCAAAGGAGGCCACCTCGGCAACTCCAGGCACATTCTGCAATCCGAATTTTATATACCAGTCTTGTATAGCACGTTGTTCACCCAGATCCATGCCGGGCGCTTCCAATGTATACCACAGAATATGGCCTACACCGGTGCCATCAGGACCAATGGTTGGAACAACACCCTCCGGCAATAAGCGCGATGCGTAATTTAACCGCTCAAGAACGCGTTGTCTAGCCCAGTAAACGTCAACATCATCTTCGAAGATCACGTAAACAAAACTCATCCCGAACATGGATGTACCGCGAACATATTTTATCTGGGGCAAGGCCTGAAGATTGGTAACCAATGGGTAGGTAACCTGATCTTCCATAATCTGTGGGCTCCTTCCCATCCACTCCGTGAACACGATAACCTGGTTCTCAGAAAGATCAGGGATGGCATCAATCTTATTCACCTTTACGGAGTGTAAACCCCACCCGAAGAGGCCTGCTGCAATAAGCAGGATAATGAAACGATTGTGTATAGAGTATGAAATTATTTTCTCAATCATAGTAATCGAATAATAAAAATGAAGTCAGTTATCCTAAGGAAAAGGACATGAAGAAAGGGCGGAGCTAATCTTGCAAATGCTTTAAAACAAGATTAATTGTGTGAAGAGGCTATTCGCAAATGCGAACACAATCCACACGCCCCTAAGCGCAGTTATTAAATAAGGAAAGTCTGAACGAGTATTGTAATGTCTCGTTCGATCAATGGCGGTCGATAATTGAAAAAGTGTCCACGTTCAACCGCAACAGCAGAATTCAGGTGTTCTACAGACGGAATGATTAAAGGCAACCCATCCGTAAGTGGTTTGATTGTAATGGTTTCACTTACCTTAGTTGAATATTTTTCAGAGTCGATAATAACGGTGGCATCTTCACAGCACCCTTTATGCCCAACGGATGTATGATCGGAAGGATCCCCATCATGATCACAACCACGTGTGTGTTCCTCGCAAGCCTGAGCGTGGCCAAAAATTGCCATGCTTTGGACTTCGCCTCCACACAAATGAAAACTAACCGAATGGCTGATGGAAGACATCAGCACAAGCGATGCAAGAATACCGGTTAGTATGGTGCGAAACTTCTTCAAGACTTTGTAAATATACGGGGCTTACGCATATAAGTTATTATACATTATTGCTGAAATGTTATAAAATTCTCTGTAATATCTTCCAAAAATCGCAAAAAGGCCTCATTTCGGGGCTTTTATAAAAACCCAATCCCTTTTGATCCAGCCCATGACAATTGTCAGAAGTTAAAAATTTCAGCCAGAATCACGATCAACATAATGGCAAGGACAATAGCAATCCAAAATCTCCTGATCCACTTCTCTGATTCCGGTGACGGCTTGGGTGTCTCTATTTGACAACAAGGTTTAGTCATAATTTCAAATAGTTGGTTTTACTATGCCGCGCTTCGCGTATATTCAGTTTTAAACGCAGACACTGAAATTCCTGTTATCGCCCGGAATTGTTTTGACAAGTGTTGAACGTTGGAATAGCCCATGCGATACGAGATTTCACTCAAGGTCAGTTCCCCTTCCCTGAGTAGTTGTTTAACTCTGTCCACCTTTCTTTCAATAGCAAAGGCCTCGATTGTCTTATTCTGGTTTCTGCTAAAGAGTTTGGTCAGGCTAAAGTAATTCCTAGCCAGGTGATCGGACAGGTAAGCCGATAGTCTGCTTACATTATTCCCCGCTTCCACTTCATTGAGGTATTTAATAATATGAATTTTTATTTCTTCTACCGTCACCTCTGTTTTGTCGTAAACGACTTGCAGACCGACTTCACGTAGTTTCTTTTCAAGCGTTGGTAAAATTGTATCACAGGGGCTTGAAAAAATTACGCGACCCAATTCAACCTTTTGAGGAGGGGTATTTAGTTGCTGAAGTACCTGCATGACGTAGATAACACAGCGTTCACAGACCATATTTTTTATATGAAGTTCGTACGTTTTCATAACCAATAGTTAATTTTCGTTTTGAAGAAGAAGACTTTAGAATTGACGAGTGTCGCTTTACGCGAAACACGGATTAAACAGGAAGCATCTCGAAAACTAACTATCAGATTTGAAAGGAATTTAGAAGAACTCTTTTGTAAGTCCCCTCATTGTTATAAAGAAATTGGGGATGTGCCACACTCGCGGAGAAGGTGGTATTGATGTTGATGAGCGAAACGGGGGTAACAATGTTGAATAAAGGAGCAGCATTGGCGGCTACCTCCACAATCAATGTCTCAGTGCTTAAAGAAAGAGCCGCAAAAAACTTGGTCATCCCATCCGCACAGCAGCAATCCTCGGGAGCGATTTCAAAGGCAACATTCTTCGTAAGCCAATGATGTACTTTTGCCGATATTTCCTTTGTGTGTTTACAATGAGAATCTGGACGATCTGAGTGCATTACCATGCCTGATGTACATACGAAATTGCAAACAATGGTTGTCGAAACCGATAAGGTAAAGAACAGGGACAGGAAAAGGCTGTATTTTCGTATGGTTGTCAGGGGAGTCATCCAATGGCAAAGTAGTGAGTTCTGTTTACTCGTATCATGACCAATGTTGGCTAAGACAATGACTTTTGTCAGGAGTGGTCTCTCAAAAAAAAAGCGCATGAAAGTTTTTTCCACGCGCCTTATTTCACTTGCAACCAGATCAAGTGAGGATCAATTCAAGACCATATCCGGTAGTCCTTTCGATGATACCCACTTGCCTTCTGGCGTGAATTTAATCTCTACATTCTTGCCTTCTTTTTTACCCCTGTAACTGTAGTGAAGGGGAATAGCTCTCGATGTTCCCGGTTTTCCCTGATCACCGGGGATCGCGGTGGTATGTTCAAAATGAGCATACCACACGCCTCCTTTGATGTCTGCTTTTGCAGAGGCAAACTCATTTTCAAAGGTCTTTAAGACAGATACCGGCACCTGTTCGTCCCTGATTTTCTCTACCATGTTCATGGGAATGGTTTGCGCGAATGTCCATACAGCACTTAGTAACAGGAAAGACAAAGTGAATTTTAGCGTTTTCATATTATTAATATTTAAAGGTTTGACAATAATTATTTATCATGAGTATCCAGAATCACCGGCAGGCCATCCTTACCAATGGGCACAAAGAAAAATTTGGTATTTGGGCTAGACGTTAGCTTATCCTGCACTTCGAGTGCTTTGAACTGCAGGTACCGTTGGGTTAAGCCAGCATCAATGATTTGCTGTGCATCGCGCTGCCCTTTAGCCAACACTCTTTGTATCTCCGCGTTTTTCTCTGCAATCTTTAATTCGTACTCTTTTTGCTCAATGGCCTGCTGAACTGCGAGTTTCTTATCTACAGCCGAAGTAACCACCACAGGGTATTCAATATGTTTTACTGTAACGTTGTTGAATTCAATATGCTTTCCTTTTGTCAGCATCATTAAGCGTGTGAGGATAGCTGACTCGATGTCCGGACTTTTTGGTGACACCGTGGTGTACTTGTATGTTGAGAAAACGTTTCGCACCAGGCTCATAAACTCTGGGTGAATTACTTTGTTGTAATAGTCTTTACCAACTTCCAACTCTAACAGTGGTAGTTCCGAAGCCACTGGTCGAAGTGTGACAGAAACGGTAAGGTCGATATGTAATTCGTCTTCCGGCATGGGCAGTACCAGGAGTGGAGTTGCTGATTTCCGTTTTGTTAATTTTCCAAAGGATCCGAATTACGGGTTTGTACTCTGCTTTTGGTTTGATGACAATGTTTACTACATACATCGTCCTTGCATCACGCTTCAGCGAATATGTGCCGTGTTCTTGTGGTGGTATAATTCAAAACTTAACCTGGACACAACATCTCATCTTTAATCTTGTATTCCTGTCGCTTGTTGTAATAGCCATACTGTTGTACACAACTACATCCAATCATAAGGTTCTTTCACATGAAACAAATCGCGTGGTTCTCAAAAAAAATATTTTGCCTTTTAAGGCATAACGAACTGGCCGGTACTGCAACTACCAGTCAGAAGTTTCTGATCACCCTCGTTGCAGAAGGGTGAGTGTTCTTAAAATGATGTTCAACCTAAAGTTTTTCAATTGCTTTTTGAATTACAAAAGCAATGACATTTATGAAGAACAAATTTATATTACCGCTATTGGCGGTTGTTTTCGCAGTCGCTGGAGCATTGGCAACACCGATGTTTGTACAAACGGGTTGGTATGATTCAAATGGCCCGGTAGCTGGTGGTGGATTGCAGGGAAGTATCACAGATCCTCCGGGAAATACTCCTGTTTGTTCCACCAGTGCCACAAGTCATCAATGCATGATTGGCGAATTCGAGGCCTACAACACCAAAGCCAATGCCGAATCCGCCAACTCACTCGGGTTGCTGCGGTACAACTAATCTCCCTTGGAAATGGCGGCCTGTTGGCCGTCATTTCTTAACTACCGAAACACAAAATCATTCAAAGGCTTCAACCAATATCAGGATGAGACGGCTGGCTGTATTGATAATTATATTTATTGGGAGTGTATCTTTCATGCTTTCTCTCAACTACGCCAGCAAAAAGAAGGAAGAGTATAATTTTGTTCGAACGTTGGTTCAACCCACCATCCTGCCTGAAAGGCATTGGGATATTCGCTCTAGAGCCCATTACATAGCAGGGAAAGTGTCGACTAAGATATATCTAGGCAATAATATCGAACCGAGGAAGATCACAATTGTTGAAACGAATCTGGAACCAGCCATTAAAGAAGACACTATCAAAGTTTCAGAAGGCTTAAGAAAAGCCTCATTCATTACAGTCGATTCAAACGCATTCACTGTGTTCGATTTAGTATCATACTCTGTTTATAAAGGCTCAACAATGGATTGGAAGGCAACTCGATTTATGACCAATAGCTCTTTTTTTGCCGATGCCGTACCTATTCATCAAAACACCATCATTGTGCGAACTTTTCGAGATACTGTCAGAGAATATGTACTGGCAAAAAAGACGAAATCTCCACCCTTAACTGAATACAAGACCATGTTACTCGAGAAGCAAATTGATGGTTTATTCTGTACAGACGGCATGCTGCATTTCAATGAAAAAACTAATCAGGTAGTTTATGTCTATTATTACAGGAATCAGTTCATAACCATGGACACCAGCCTTAACCTTTTGTATCGAGGGACAACAATCGATCCGGTTACAACGGCAAGAATTAAAACAGCACGCCTTAAAGACGGTTCTGTCACCTTAGCCTCTCCACCTTACCTTGTGAATAACAGAAGTCATACCAACGGTAATTACTTATTCATCAACTCTAGAATCAAAGCAAGGAATGATGATTCAGAACTCTTCGCCAAAACATCGGTTATCGATGTTTATGTCTTACTCAACGGGACCTACGTGGGGAGTTTCTACATACCTGAATTCCTTGGCCATG
>JAGUUF010000083.1 GCA_020063545.1 Cytophagales bacterium | reverse complement strand
GTGCCGCTCCCGCTGCCGGTGCCGAGGCGAAGAAAGCCGAAGCTCCTAAAAAAGAGGAAGGAAAAAAATAAGCACGTTAACCTGACTACCAAAAATCCTGTCGCTGCAAAGAGACAGGATTTTTTTATTGCTTTACGCTATGAAGTACCTCATTGCTGGGCTTGGAAACATTGGGCCGGAATATGAATTAACACGGCACAACATCGGCTTTTTGGTTCTTGACCAGCTTGCCGACAAACATAACGCAGGTTTTGCCGTAACCCGCTATGCCGAAAAAGCAGAATTCCGGTTTAAAGGAAAGCAGGTTCACCTGATAAAACCTTCAACCTACATGAACCTGAGCGGCAGAGCAGTTGCACATTGGATTCAGGAATTAAACATTCAAACAGGCAACCTGCTGGTTGTTGTAGATGATATAGCCCTGCCCTTCGGCAGCCTACGGTTAAGGCCACTGGGCAGTGCAGCCGGGCATAACGGCCTCAAAAGTATTGAACAAGCGCTGGGGCATGCAAACTATCCGCGCCTGCGTTTCGGAATAGGAAATGATTACCCGAAAGGTCACCAGGCAGATTATGTACTCAGCAATTTTAAAAAAGCAGAATTTGATCAGCTGCCGGCCTGTATTAATAAAGCCTGCGAAATGATCCTGTCGTTCATTACCACAGGTGTTGAAAGAACAATGAGCCTGTATAACGATTAGCCCATCGCCAGGCGTAGATTAGCTCACGGTTGATCCGGGGGTCACAGCGGCATCCGGTTGCAAAAGTTTTAATTTTCCATCGCTATCCTCAGCCATCAGCACCATGCCTTGCGATTGGATACCCATTATTTTACGAGGCGCAAGGTTGGCGATAAGCGTAACCTGCCTGCCCACCATGTTTTCAGCGGTGTAGTGTTTTGAAATGCCGCTCAACACCGTTCGTTGATCGACACCGGTATCGATGGTGAGTTTCAACAACTTATCCGATTTCTCAACCCGCTCGGCCGCGATTACCGTACCAACACGGATATCGAGTTTGGAGAAATCCTCAATGGTAATCTCGGGTTTTAAAGGCTTTATGGCTGTTGTTTCCGTCATGGCGGCTTTTGGCTTTTTTAGTTTTTCAATTTGCTTTTCAATATCCCCATCCTCTACATTTCTGAAGAGCAGTTCGGGGGAACTCAGTTTATGCTTTTCCGGAATGCAATTAATCATTTCCTGCTTCGTCCACAGCGCATTCCAATCCTTATCAATTCCGGCACTGTTTAACTGGCGCTTTATGTTAGCGGCTGCGTCCGGCAAAAAAGGCTGGCAGGCTATTGCCAGGTTGCCCACTACAGTAAGGCTGTAATTCAGAATACATCCAACCGCTTCCATGTCGTCCTTGGCAAGTTTCCAAGGTTCCGTATCGGCCAGGAATTTATTGCCGGTGCGGGCCAGGTTCATCATGTGGAACTGGGCTTCACGGAAACGAAATTCTTCAAGGGCGCGGATCATTTCACGAATGGAAAAATTCAGTTCGGTATGGGCCTGGCGGTAAGCGGACAGAATCTTCTTGCGGCCGTCTGAGGTTTCAGGGAGTTCATGCCCTGAAGGTACCACACCATCGAAGTACTTCCAGGTAAGCACCATAACCCGGTTTACAAAGTTGCCGAGTATGGCCACAAGTTCCCTGTTAACGCGCTGCTGGTAATCCTTCCATGTAAAGTCGGCATCTTTTGTTTCGGGGCTTATTGATGTGAGCACATACCGCAATTCATCCCTTCTTCCGGGAAAATCCTGCAAATACTCATGCAGCCACACAGCATGGTTGCGCGAAGTGGAAATCTTGTCGCCCTCCAGGTTAAGAAATTCGTTGGCCGGAACATTGTCGGGAACAATATAACTTCCCTCGGCCCGGAGCATGCAGGGAAAAATGATGCAATGAAAAACAATGTTGTCTTTGCCGATGAAATGAATAAGGCGGGTTTCCGGGTCCTTCCAGTATTTCTCCCAGTCGTTGCCTTTTAATTCCTTCGTTGCCGATATATAGCCTATGGGTGCATCAAACCAAACGTACAATACTTTACCCTTTGCATCGGGCAGCGGAACAGGAATGCCCCAATCCAGGTCGCGGGTAATCGATCGAGGTTGAAGGCCCTGGTCAATCCACGACCGGCACTGACCATACACATTGGTTTTCCAATCATGTTTATGCCCGGCAATCAGCCACTCCTTCAGCCATGGTTCATACTTATCCAGCGGGAAGTACCAGTGCTTTGTTGGTCTAAGCACCGGGGTTTTTCCTGAAATGGCAGATCTGGGGTTAATGAGTTGGCGCGGGCTTAGGCTGGACCCGCACTTTTCGCACTGGTCGCCAAAGGCATTCGGATGTTTGCAGTTCGGGCAGGTGCCGGTTATGTAGCGGTCGGCCAGGAATACCCCTTCTTGTTCATCAAAATATTGATCTGAAATTTCCTCGCTGAAAATTCCCTTATTATAAATCGTTGTAAAAAATTCCTGAGCAGTTTTATAATGGTTGTCTTTGGATGTACGGGAATAAATGTCGAAGGATATTCCGAAATCGTTAAAAGCTTTTTGCATCAGGGCATGGTACTTATCCACAAATTGTTTAGGCGAAACACCCTCCTTTTTGGCCCCCAGGTTAATGGCCACGCCATGCTCATCGGAACCACAGATAAAAATCACATCTTCTCCTTTCAGGCGCAGGTAGCGAACATACGTATCGGACGGCAGGTAAGCCCCGGCAATATG
>JAGUUF010000015.1 GCA_020063545.1 Cytophagales bacterium | reverse complement strand
TAACTACAAAAAAAATAAGTATAGAAATTGTCAATGTTAATGATAGACAATTGGAATTAGCTTGGAAAGTTGATGAATTGATTTTTTTAGATACCTCACAGTCAGATGACCCATTCTCTGGACTAATGAACACTTTAGATAAAGATCTTTCTATTCAATATACAATCAATAAAAACGGAAATGTCATTCGTGTTTTAAATCTTGATGAAATCAGCCAAACTATAAAATCAAGAATTGATACAGTTCTTAAAGATTTCATTAAAAAGAATGACATCGAAAAGTCAAAGGCGGAAATGTTGAATTTCCAGGTCTCTATGATGTTCTCTACCGATGAACAAATAAAAACTGTCGTATTAGGCGATATTTTAAAATTTCATCAAATATATGGTTACTCATTCATGACTAACAGAACAACTATAATTCCAGACAATATTTTTGCACCAAACGAAAATGGCCGACCATCTAATAGCCTAGAATTGAAATGCTCAAATGTTGATAACCAAAATCAAATTTATTCTATTGAAGGAGAATTGAAATCTGCAGAAACTAATAAGAAAATGCAGGAGTTTATCAACAAGGACAGGGTTATAAAAAGCAAATATGAATTCAAATTTCCTGACAATTGGCTTAAGTCTCACAAATCAATAATGAATGTGGACTCAGGAGGTGTTAAGGTATACATGACATACGAGATAAATTTGATTCAGTAAAAAACGCGCCATAAACAGCAGCTATTTGCAATTGCGGGGTTTGGTGTTAAATTAAAGTTTATGTTTCAAAATGTAGTTTGGTCACGGGGGACAATTTTACAGCAGGTCGGCTTTAACATTCCGCTCCGCTCCATTTTAAAGCCCCCCTATGCCCGCAAATGCAAATAGCCAAATGTAATGCGTTAATAAAAATTCTCCTTCTTTGACAGAGAATGGAAAAGATAAATCAACTGACAAATTGTATTTACTGTGACAAACAATCAGACAATCTAACTGACGAGCATGTAATTCCTTTGGGACTAGGAGGAACAAATATTTTGAAGTCCTCAAGTTGTCTAAGTTGCAATGAAATAACTAGTAAGTTTGAAAACTTCATTCTCAGAGGACATTGGCTAGGGATTAGAAAAAAATTAAATACGGGTTCTCGTAGAAAGAACAGACCGTTTGCCCCATTAAAAGTAAACTTGATTAAACCAGACGGCACTAAAATTCCGGGGACAGTACCAGTAGAGGAATGTACTTTTCAACTCATTTTTTCACTTTTTGAGCCGGAGATTTTGGCCACTGAAATACAAGGTGGAATAAAGCCCTACGCAAAAGGCATAGGAATGATGACGATTGGAGCTGGAGGTCCAACAATTCTTACCGAATCGGATGGACGAAAGCGAAGAATATTGGGAGGCGAGAAAATAGAGTATTTACTTCATGAATTTACAGCGGAGAATTTTTTTAGATTTCTAGCGAAAGTTGCTCACAGTTTTGCAATTAAGGAAAGGGGTATCAACGTATGCAAGACCTATTTTTTACGTGAGATAATTTTGGGCAATACAAAAGACGCAATGAAATATATTGGAAATGCTTCGTATTTGGCTCAAGGAATACGACTCAAGAGAATTGATAGGTTTCATTCTCTTGAATTACTTGAAGTAAATCAATATTTAACTGTGTTGGTTCAACTGTTTAATGTTGCAAACCATGATGTACAACCTATTTACCAAGTAGTAGTTGGTGAAATCCAATAACGACAATATCTCAGCAGACGGATTTTGAACGTTTCAGTCTGACTTTAACAAATATAGGTCGACCAAAACGCCCAGCATCCAACAAAAAGTTTATGCAATGTGGGGGTTTGGTGAAAGTATAAAAGTAATTTTTTAATTTAGTTCGGTGTCGGAAGGATAGTGCCGAGCAGGCGGACAAAACACCTGCCTGCCGGCAGGCAGGTTTTGTTGCGCTGCATTTTTAGGCCTTCCTAGTCCCTGCACTGCACAAGCACAAACGTTAGCGGCAAGGCGCGAAAAAAAATTAGGTTAACAAATGATACATAGAATCTATATTGACACATCTGTAATTGGTGGACTATTTGACATCGAATTTTCAGAAGACACAAAACCATTCTTTGACAGGGTTGAGAATGGTGAGTTCAAGATAGTTTATTCGGAAATTACGAATGACGAGCTTGCCAATGCTCCTGACAGAGTGAGAAACTATCTAAAAGGACTGAATTCTAAACAAAAGGAATTTGTCGAGATTAGTCAAGAAGCCGTTAACCTTGCCGACACTTACATCCGGGAGAAAGTAGTTGGAAAAACAAGTCGGGCCGACTGCATTCATATTGCCCTAGCGACTATTTACAAAGTTGACATTTTGGTAAGTTGGAACTTTAAACACATTGTAAATATTAATAGAATTAGAGGTTATAATTCAGTAAATTTGAGACTAGGACACCAGACTTTAGAAATTAGAACACCAAAAGAAATTTAACATGGCGACAAAGACTATAAAAATTGAAAAAGGGTTTGACGCTGTTGCATTTATGAGAAAGCAACGTGACAAAATTAGCAAGGACATTGCTAATATGGACTTCGAGGAGATTAAAGAATATTTCTCAAAGAAAAAGAAAGGAAAGCGCCCAGCCGCTAACACCGTGTTTAAGTAATTGCGGGGTGCCGGTGTGCCTATTTAAATTCGTTTCTTATTTAGTCCCACCACGTGGGACAGTTGCGGCAGGTCGGGCTTAACCTTCCGCTGCGCTCCATTTTTAAGCCCTCTTACTCCCGCAACTAAATAAACACTAAACGTTAGAATGCCGGTCTCCCAAGAAAATTTTGAGTATATCTAAAAAGTATATACCTTTGGACAAAGGTAATACTATGAAAAATCTATCCTTAAAGCTGGAAGATGATATTTTTCAGGAGACTGAAAGAATCGTGAGAAAGGTTAAAAAAAACCGAAACAGATATATAAACGAGGCTATTGAATTCTATAACAGACTTCATAAGCGGAGACTTCTTTCAAAACAGTTGAGTAAGGAATCAAAAATGGTTTCCAAAGACTCATTGGAAATATTAGCAGAGTTTGAAAAACTGCACGATGAGGATTAAGCAATTTGAGATTTGGATTGCTGACCTAAATCCAAGAATGGGTACAGAGACTGGAAAAATAAGACCTGTTATTGTTATTCAGACTGACTTACTAAATAAGGAACACCCATCGACTATTGTTTGCCCAATAACGACAAATGTAAAACCTGACTCGGAGATTTTGAGAGTTCATCTTAAAAAATCAAAATTTGGACTCAAGGAGGACTGTGACATAATGATTGACCAAATCAGAGCAATTGACAACAAACGACTTGTTAAAAAAGTTGGAGTTGTTGACAGCGACATAGCTGAAAAGATTAGAGAGAACTTAAAAATAGTTTTGGACCTGGACTAATCGGCACAAATGCTAACACCGTGTTTATGCCAGCTGCTGGTGACAGGTAAAAATGTAGTTTTGTTTTACTAACTTCGTTCACCCACGTGGGACAAAGTCGGCTTCGATAACCGCATCTATCATAAACACAAAACGTTATGGATTGCGATGTTTTCTATGATGCTGCGCAAACCATTGCCCTGTTGGGAGGAAGGGCGGGCTTTGGGCGATCGGACAAAAAAAAGCCCCTCCGGTTATCACCGGAAGGGCTTAGAAAAGATCATCCGACTACTTCCTAATAAACCGAATTAGTCAATCTTAATCGTAGTCTTCAGCGTTTTCTTCTCATCCTTCGGCACGGTAATTTCCAAAATGCCATTCACATATTTGGCGCTGATTTTGGCGCTGTTGATGTGTTCTGGCAGGGAGAAGGAGCGGCTGAAAGTTCCATACTGGGTTTCAACCGAATGGAAATTGTTTTCGTTCTTCTCCTGGGTGAACTTGCGCTCACCGCTGATGGTGATGTAGTTCTCGTTCAGGTCAATTTTAAAGTCCTCTTTGTTCATACCGGGCACAGCCACATGGATTTGATAGGCCTTATCATTTTCCATGATGTCAACGCGGGGTACAAACGAATAGGCCGATCCGCCTGAGCGGGTCATCGCATCATTAAAAAAGCGGTCAATCAGGTTGCTGAAGGAAGTCGGTACGAAATCATTCAGCGCAGTGTTATAACGTATCAGGCTCATAGTGGTAATATTTTAAGGTTGAACATTGATTTTCGTTTTCACCGGCATCATCCTGAAAAAGCATGCCGGTGGATTTTTAAGGACATAATGGCATTATTTACGGATATTTTTGATTCTGAATCAGTCATTTTGTCTCAAAAATGCTTTTTAACCTCCTCACCTTGCCTATTTGTACGAACAGAAAAAACCATGAGAAAAAAGTGATAAGCGGGGCTTAAAGCCCGGATTGTTTGGTCAAAGAATCCTTATATTTCTTGATTAATCTTTACCTGTAAACCATGAACCTATCTACTCCTGATACACTGGTTTTCATTTCGTATTGCGCCTTGATATTGGGTATCGGCTTGTATGTTTCGCGCGACAAAAAAGGGCATCAAAAAAATGCCGAAGACTATTTTTTGGCGGGCAAATCGTTGCCCTGGTGGGCGATAGGCGCCTCGCTGATTGCGGCCAACATTTCGGCTGAGCAATTTATCGGCATGTCGGGCTCGGGCTTTGCCATCGGGTTGGCCATTGCTTCGTATGAGTGGATGGCTGCCGTTACGTTGCTCATCGTTGGGAAATTCTTCTTACCGGTTTTCATCAACAAAGGAATTTACACCATTCCGGAGTTCGTGGAAAAACGATTCAGCACCAACCTGAAAACCATCCTGGCTGTTTTCTGGATCGCCCTGTTTGTATTTGTTAACCTCACCTCGGTAATGTACCTGGGCGCCCGCGCCATGGATACGGTAATGGGTAACGGAGACGGCAGCCTGATGATGTACGCCATTGTGGGCCTTGGGCTATTTGCCGCAGCCTACTCGCTGTACGGAGGGCTCTCGGCCGTAGCCTGGACCGATGTGGTGCAAGTGGTTTTGCTGATAGCCGGAGGATTAATTACCACCTTTCTTGCCTTGCAACAGGTATCGCCTACGGGTAATATGTTAGATGGATTTGCGCACCTCTATCAGGTTGTTCCCGAAAAATTTTCAATGATCCTTTCGAAAGGTGAAATCATCACCCCCGATGGCAAAGACGCCTGGTGGGATTTACCCGGCCTTTCGGTGTTACTGGGGGGCATGTGGGTTGCCAACGTGTATTACTGGGGTTTTAACCAATACATCATTCAGCGAACGCTGGCTGCTAAAAACATCGGTGAATCGCAAAAGGGAATTGTGTTTGCCGCATTTCTGAAATTGATTATTCCGCTGATTGTGGTCATTCCCGGTATCATCGCGTACGTGCTTAATGCCGATGCGTCTGGTTCGCTCTCTGCATCAACCGTAGATCCGAGTTTTCTCACCAAAGACGGGTCAATAGCCAACGACAATGCCGCCCCCTGGCTAATTAAAAGTTTTGTACCGGCCGGATTAAAAGGGTTAGTGCTGGCCGCGCTTGCTGCCGCCATCGTGTCTTCGCTTGCTTCCATGCTTAACTCCACGGCCACCATTTTTACCATGGACATTTACCGGCCCTACTTAAACAAAACTGCCAGCGATAAACAAACGGTGCGCGTTGGCCGGATTACTGCTGCCGTGGCGTTGGTTATAGCCATGCTCATTGCTCCGATGCTGGGTAACCTGGGGCAGGCGTTTCAGTTCATCCAGGAGTACACGGGCGTGGTAAGTCCCGGAATTCTTGCCGTATTCCTGGCGGGCCTCTTTTACAAGAAAGCCACCAATAATGCAGCCATTTGGGGTGTTGTGGCGTCCATCCCGATTGCCCTGTACTTTAAGGTGGCTCCCAATGGGTGGTCAGACGCTGCCGTTTTTGTGAACATTCCTTTTCTCGATCAGATGTTTGCTACTGCCCTCCTTTCACTTACCATCATCATCACACTAAGTTTCATTGAAGGAAAGGGCAAGGTGGATGCGAAAGGGATTAACCTCACAGCCGAGTTATTCAAGACAAGTCCTGCATTTAACATCGGGGCTACCGCAGTGCTCATTATCTGTGCGGTGCTGTATGCGGTGTTCTGGTAGATAAAGGTTACGGGTCAGCGTAGTGTAAACTCAGCCTGAATTACATCGCGGGAATTCCCTCCGACAAAAACATGAAACTGACCTGGCTCAGTACCAAAGGTAAGATCGGCACGGTGAAAGG
>JAGUUF010000274.1 GCA_020063545.1 Cytophagales bacterium | reverse complement strand
TCGATGGCCTGAAAATGTTAAGGAATAATTTAAAAGCCGACCAAAAGCCAAGCGTCTGACTAATCAGCCAGCCGCCTAAAAGGGAATGCGTTCGCTGGGTAAAATGCGTATCGCGACTATGTTTTCTGCGAATACCTACTTCTTTAATTAAATACCCGGGTGTAACCGGTGCGGGGCACAGCTTATCGTAAAATTTGCCGTGGTCGGGTTGAAAATAAAACTCAACACCAAAGAAACCCGGAGTGCCATACGTTTCGCAACGCCTATCCGTTTGTTCCAGGTAACGCCTCAGCGAACATTCCCGGTCGTCAATACAAAACACGGCTTGAAAACTATTTTCTTTGGCCGGCTCATCCGAAACAGCTACCTGAATGCCGGCCAATACCGGGTTGTAGTAACTCCACTCAAAGGCCTCCTGCCACAACATGGTTACCTCATCAAGTTCTGTAACAGGCACATCAGCAAACAGGTGCTCCGGTTTTTCGTTGAGACCCTGCTCCAGCGGCAGCCAGTACGGCCCAAAATAAAAGTCAAGCGCATCGATTTCGAGCAATAACTCAAACACGATTAAATCGTGTAACGATATTTTTCGCTTATCGAGCAATGTTTCGGGATGCTCTTCCACAACAGCTACCATGCCCGACCAGCCCTGGTGGGCAAATTGCTGATCAAAAAGGTACTGCTCATACAGCGACTGATCAAAGCCAACCAAGATGCGCAGCAATTGAACAATACTGCAATGCCCTTTGAGCAGTAACTCTTTTGCCCGAGAGGAACGAAAAAAACTGGTTAAGCTGGTCCGTTCCAGTTCACGGATAGAAGCCAGAAATCCTTTATGCCATACCGGAAAATTCCAGATGGCAATACCCTGGTCGAGGTAACTGCATAACATCCGAAACAACAAAGGGTGCACCAGCGAATCCAGATCAACCTGGTGAAGTTTTTTCCAGTTCGAGCGCAATGTACCGATGCGGGGCATGGGGCGGTGATAGACCCCATGAAGTAATTTCTCCTTCCATTCCGGCAACCGATCGGCACCTTTCTTATGAATAATAATCTGGTTCAACACTTCTTCGCGAATGCGGCCAGAGGCATACAGGTGGCGATACTCAGCAAGCGTTAGCGAGACCTTGTAACCCAAAATTGCTGAAGCATTAAATATGGCTTTATCAAACGGCAAGGCCTGAAAAGCATGGAGTGTATTGTGGTGAATAAAATCTTTAAGCGGAGCCTGGGCAGGCAGGTAATGCTTAAGCTTGTGCAGTACATTATGTTCATTAAAAATATCATTGTCGGACATACGCATGGAAAATAGTTCGGCAAATGCCTTGATTTATATAATTAAAACAGACTGGAACCAACCTGCAAAAGGTTGAAAGGAAATGTCCGTTGTTAAATCAATAGCTTTCGTTGAAAC
Organism: Cytophagales bacterium; assembly: GCA_020063545.1. GTDB lineage: Bacteria > Bacteroidota > Bacteroidia > Cytophagales > Cyclobacteriaceae > UBA2336. The sequence goes on along the minus strand of JAGUUF010000274.1, from coordinate 39,449 downwards.
AGGTAACGTGGATAATTACCAGAAAGAATGACCCCACTATATCGGGTAAGTGCAAATTCTGTAAGAATACGTTTTGGAAGTGAGCGTACCGGAACTACAGCATTAATCCCAACGACTTGTTTCTCCTTTCCTTTTTCGCTCCCGGTTTCTTCAAGAATGAACTGAACAAAACTCGATGGTAAGGCATCCGTTTTTCCTGTAAAAGATTTGTGAACGGAAACATCTGAACCCGAAACCGTAGCAGAACCGGCAATGGATACCGTTGCAAAACAAATGGCCAAAAATCCGGTTACAAATCGTGAATACCAGTGTCTCATTCGGTGCAAATGTAGCTAAAAGAAAATGCCACATGCAATACGCTTTATGCATACGCAGGTATCACCATTTGGTTCAGTCTGCAGCCTGATTTTGCCAACGCAATCGATTCCGGGTAATAGCAGTTTGATAAAGTCAGAAAAATATTCAGACCTTTGTACATCAATTACGTTAGATGCGTTGGGCAAAACTTAACCTGTTGAAATACTTTCTAATACTGCTATTCTGTTTCGAATCGGTAGTTCCGGTATTTTCCCAAATTCCTGCCAGGCACCTCGTAACCCAGGGCCTGGCAGGCGTTAAGGCAGAAAACAATTCAATTGACCACTTCTCTTTACTTTTTATTGTCGAACCGGGTACTGAAGAACAGGCAGAGAAAGGAATAGTTGATACCAGGAGTACATTCCATGAGATTTTCAGCGAGCTCATAAAATTTAACCCCGCCTTGGTAACCTGGGTGCTGCCTGTAAACAAGGAAAACAGTCAGCCCCCCCTGTTCACGCTACATCGTGTTTTACTGATTTAGTCTGACGGACTTCTGTTTCGTTTACCTGCACTGAACAGCGGGTAAACCAATTGAACTATTGTCCTCAGATTACTCAGTAAAATTTATGAACACTCAACTCCCTAAAGACGGCCTCGAAGGCCTTAAACAAAACTGGAAAGCCGATGCACTTTCCGGATTTTTAGTATTTCTGCTGGCACTGCCCCTAAGCCTGGGCATTGCCAAAGCAAGCGAATTTCCGGCTGCCATGGGCGTACTAACGGCAATGATTGGCGGCCTGGTTGTTAGTTTTTTTGCCGGAAGCCGCCTTACCATTAAAGGGCCTGCAGCCGGCCTGATAACCATTTGTGCCGGGGCCGTAACCGAAATGGGCGGTGGGCCGGAAGGCTGGCACCTGGCCCTGGGGGTTATTGTTGTGGCTGCCCTGATTCAGATTGTATTCGGTTTTTTAAAGTTCGGCTCGCTCAGTGATTTCTTCCCCCATTCGGCTGTGCACGGTATGCTGGCCGCCATTGGCTTAATTATTTTCTCCAAACAAATACATGTGTTGCTGGGTATTGACCCCGCCACGTTAAAAGGCCTGGAGCCACTTGAACTCTATGCCCGCATTCCCGATTCCATTATGCACGAAGACATTCGGGTAACCTTTCTGGGAATCCTCAGCCTCGTTATCATTTTCGGTATGCCTTTGCTTAAGGGAAAAGTTTTCAAACGGATTCCTGCCCCGATGGTGGTGCTGCTGGTAACAGTACCACTGGCGTGGATCATGGATTTTAAACATACCGAACCGGCTTTCGACATGGTACAGATTGGCAACTTCTGGGGGTCGGTTGGCTTCAATGCCGATTTCTCTATGATTGGCACGTTTGTTTTCTGGAAATACGTAATCATGTTCCTTTTCGTAAACAGCCTCGAAACGCTGTTGACGGTTAAAGCCATAGACGGGCTGGATCCCTGGAAACGCATTTCGGATTACAATAAGGACCTTAAAGCCGTGGGTATTGGAAATGCCATTTCAGGTATGCTGGGAGGGCTACCGATGATATCCGAAGTTGCCCGCAGTTCGGCCAATATTTCTTTCGGGGGCCGTACGCGTTGGGCAAACTTCTTCCATGGATTCTTTTTGTTAGTGGCCATGCTGTTGTTCATTCCGGTAATCGAAATGATACCTAACACCGCCCTTGCCGCACTGCTGATAGCCGTTGGCTACAGGCTGGCATCGCCAAATGAATTTTTTAAAACCTATAAAATCGGCTCCGAACAGCTCGTCATTTTTGTTACCACCATCATCGTAACCATTTCAACCGATTTGCTGATGGGTGTCGGGGCGGGCATCCTTATGAAATTTTTCTTCCACCTGATAAACGGGGCACCGGTACGAAGCCTGTTCAAAGCGCGTTATGAAAAAACACAAACCAATGGCGAATACCATGTTAAAGTGATTGATGCCGCTATATTCTCAAACCTGATTGGGTATAAAAAACTTTTCCACTCCTTTGAACCCGGAAAGAAAGTGATTATGAATTTTAGCGAATCAAAAATTGTGGACCACACGTTTATGGAAGCCTTGTACCACTTTCAGGAAGAGTATCAACATACAGGCGGCCAGGTGTTAACGCTTGGTTTTGATAATTTCAGGGCATTCTCCAACCACCCGCTTGCCTCGCGCAAATTTGATCCGTATAAACAAACCCGCGTTGAAATCAAACTCGATCCGCGTCAGGTAGCCCTGCGTAAATTCAGTGAAGAAAATGACTACAGCTTTTATCCTCAAAAAGTAAAAAGTGTAATGAAATACAAGGATTTTCCGATTGAAATCGGTACAAGAATCCGTTTTGAGGAGAACGTACTGGAAAAATACCTTGAGGAGGGTCGGCTTACCATTTCGGATATTACACTTACCGAGGGGGCCGGACAAGCAGAACAAAATACTCAGCTTACTGTTATGCTGATAAGCGATACCGGTTTAACAATTCCTGATTTTGCTCTCGAACCAGAGAGTTTATGGTCTAAACTTTCGGAACTCACACGCGGTAAGGACATTGACTTTTCCGATCATCAACAGTTTTCCAAAAAATACTATTTGCGTGGGCAGGATGAACCGGAAATCAGAAGGTTCTTTTCACAGGAAGTAATTGAATTTCTGGAAAACGCAGAAGAAATGCACATTGAATGCCACCGTAACAAGCTGCTATTCTATAAAAGACGCAGTATACTGGATGCGTACGAAATTAAATTGCTCGAAAATTTTGGTGCTCACTTTCTAACAAGTGCTCAGCATGCTGTTAACACCAAAAAAATTCTTCTTTAGAATAAACATGAAAGTGCGTTCAATACTGAATCACCGGTTTGGGTTTATTGCCCTCATGGTCATGGTTTTTTTGCTGTTCTCGGCATTCACCCGGTTAATCCTGTTATTTTATACCTGGCAGCAAATCGAATTATCGTTAGATATTCCAGCGGCTCTCCTTATTGGACTGTTGTATGATTTCGTTACGGCAACATACGTTGTAATCCCGATTTTCATTTTGCTGGTGTTAGTTAGCAACAGGTTGCTGAAGGCAAAATGGTTTCGTTCAACACTCGTGATTTGCATGTTTTTGGAAATCAGCTTCCTCCTGTTCACTTCGCTGGCCGAAGGTTTCTTTTGGGAAGAGTTTAATACCCGCTTCAATTTTATTGCGGTTGATTACCTGGTGTACACCACCGAAGTTTTAGGAAACATAAAAGAGTCCTATCCTTTGCAACAAATCATACCCGCCATAATTATTGGCGCGCTTTCACTCACGTACCTGCTGCGGCCTGCCATCCGGCAATCATCGGTAAGCAAAATGCGTTGGCCAAACCGCCTTAAATGGGCAATGGGTTTTATGCTGGCTCCTTTACTTGCCTACTTCACAATTAATACTGAACAAAAGCAATTCAGCAAAAATGCGTACGTCAACGAACTTGCCGGCAATGGCCTCTACGAATTATTTGCAGCTTACCGCAATAATGAGCTCGACTATTCAAAGTTTTACAAAACTATTGATAAACAAAAGGCCTTTATCAAAGTTAAAACCATGTTAAAGACCCCGGAAGCAACCTACACATCAACTGATTCTTTTTCGCTTGAACGGAAAATAAATAACCCGGGGCCTGAGAAAAAGCTTAATGTAGTACTGATATCAGTGGAAAGCCTGAGTGCCTCATTCATGCAGGCCTTTGGAAACACAATGGGTATAACGCCACACCTGGACTCCCTGAGCAGGCATGGCTTGCTTTTTACTAACTTATATGCCACGGGTACCCGTACCGTTCGTGGCCTGGAGGCCCTGTCATTAGCCATTCCGCCAACCCCGGGGCAATCCGTTATACGCAGGCCGCATAACGAAAATATGTTTACCCTGGCAACGGTTTTTAACGCGCATGGTTATGAAAGCAAGTTTATCTATGGCGGTTATGGATATTTTGACAACATGAATTACTTCTTTTCTGAAAACCACTACGAAACAATTGACAGGCTAAACGTTCCAAAAGAACAGATTCACTTTGAAAATATATGGGGAATTGCCGATGAGGATTTATTCTGGCTGGCTGAAAAGGAGATACTTAAAACAACAACGTTGAATAAACCTTTTTTTGTGCACATCATGACTACATCCAACCACCGGCCCTTTACCTACCCCAATGGACGCATCGATATACCCTCTCACACCGGCAGAAGTGGCGCAGTAAAGTATACTGATTTTGCCATTAATGCGTTTATCAAAAAATGTTCTACATTTAGCTGGTACGATAACACCCTGTTTGTAATTATTGCCGACCATTGTGCATCAAGCGCGGGTAAAACATACCTCCCCCCGGATAAGTACAAAATCCCAATGATCATCTTCTCTCCTAAACATATTGAGCCGGGAGTCGTAAATTTACTCATGAGTCAGATTGACGTGGCACCCACCTTATTGGGATTGCTTAACTTCTCCTACACCAGCAAATTTTTGGGGTATGATATTTTCAAAACCACCCATGAACAGCGCAGGGTATTTCTCAGCACGTACCAGTTGCTTGGGTATATGAAAGACAACGACTTGGTAATTCTGGAACCACATCAGAAAGTCAGCTATTCAAATAATCCTGAATTTATTGAAGAGAGTATTGCCTGGTACGAAACAACTCATTTTCTCCTTAAGTATGGTTCGTTACACAATTAAGCAGATCATCCTGGCCGGGATAACTACCGCACTTTTATCATTGCCTCACCAGGCGCTGTCCCAAAAACAAATCGTTAACCAATACAACGGCTGGTACATGTATTTTGGTAACCACAAACTAACTGACAAGTGGAGTTTGCATACCGAATACCAGTGGCGCAGGTCAGACTGGATTACCAGTTGGCAGCAATCGCTGCTGCGTATCGGTGTTGATTACTGGATTACCGATGCGGTAACGGTTACCCTTGGCTACGGCCACATTGTTACCTGGCCCTACGGTGAACAACCCGTACCGGAAAAATTTACCGAACACCGCATCTGGCAAAATTTTATTCTAACCCAGCGGCAGGGAAGATTTTATTTTAACCACCGCTTCCGACCCGAACAACGGTGGCTGGAGGGTAATGTTTTTGGCCAGGAGGGCTGGGTATACCGTAACCGCATACGCTACCGGTTCCTGGTAAACTACCCGCTTACAAAAAAGGAGATGGGCCCAAAGACTCTCTTTGCCAGCGTGTATGACGAAATCTTTATCCAGTTCGGTCCCAACTTCGACAGGAACTACCTTGACCAAAACCGGTTGTACGGGGCGTTGGGATATCAATTCTCAGCAAAAGGCAATGTGCAGGTTGGGTACATGCAGCAGTTTGTTGTAAAAGCCGATGGCCTCAAAGCCGAGCGCAACCACACCCTGCAGGTAAGCCTTACCTACAATGCCGATTTCAGGAAGAAACTAGCACAGTGAAATACTAAGCTCGGTTTCTTCCCGCTTTTTTGTTTTAGTTTTGCGACAAAGAAGCGCTATGGTCAACATTAAAGAGATCTTTTCCGTTACCCTCATCCTGTTCTCGGTTATTGATATCATCGGTTCCATTCCGTTTGTGATTATTATCAAACAGCGCGAGGGGCGCATCCATGCCGAAAAAGCAACCATCATCTCGGCTGTACTCATGGTTGGTTTTCTGTTCCTGGGCCAGTCAATCCTAAAACTTTTCGGGCTTGATGTAGCCTCATTTGCCGTGGCGGGTTCCATTGTCATCTTTATTGTAGCCATGGAGATGATCCTGGGCCGTACGCTCATTAAAGATGACCCTGAAGCGAGGGGTTCCGGCTCCATTGTTCCTCTGGCCTTTCCGTTAATTGCCGGGGCCGGCACGCTAACTACCATTCTTTCGTTGCGCGCAGTATATGAAGAGGTGAACATCCTGATAGGCATCTTGCTAAACCTGATTTTTGTTTACCTGGTGCTTCGTTCGTCTTCATGGCTCGAGCGCAAACTTGGTAAATCTGTTTTTTCCGTTTTGCGCAGGGTGTTTGGGGTTATCCTGCTGGCCATAGCGGTGAAGATTTTTAAGGATAATGTTGGTTTCCGTATATGATCCGCATCTACACCGATGGCGCAGCGCAGGGCAATCCGGGGCCGGGAGGTTATGGAACCATTCTTAAATTCAATAATCATGTTAAAGAACTCAGCCAGGGTTACCGGCTAACCACCAACAACCGCATGGAACTGCTGGCCGTTATTGCCGGGCTGGAGGCCATCCGCAAAAAAGGAATACCCGTTACAATTTACTCCGACTCTAAATATGTTGTAGAAGCAGTGAAACAAGGATGGCTTTGGAACTGGGAGAAAAAAGATTTTAAAAACAAAGCCAACCCCGATTTATGGAAACGGTTCATACCGCTTTATAACAGCTTCAAACCGAAATTTGTCTGGATAAAAGGGCATGCCGGCCACCCCGAAAACGAACGCTGCGATGAGCTGGCCGTGCAGGCTGCTAATTCGGCAAACCTGCTTGTTGACGAGCAGTATGAAGCAAGCGCGTTATAATATCCGTTGCTGCTCCTGAAAGTAAATTCCGTACTCCTTCAACTCACTGAGTATCGGCAAATACATTTCTGCATGTACCGGCAACTGCACACCTGTTGATTTTATTTTTCCTTCCAGCACTAACCGGGCAGCAATTCCCAGCGGGAGCCCCACTGTTTTAGCCATGGCCGTGTGTATTGAGTCCTCCCCGGTAACGACCAGCGATGATTGAATTTCGCGTTCCTCTCCATCATGTTCATACACAAATCGGTGCCACATCACAATCATATCTTTATCATCCGGATGCAGTTTCCATTTTTTATTCAAGATGTGCTCGGTAATCTGTGCAGGTGTGCCTTCCGGTAAACCGATGGGCTCATCTTCAAAAAAACCCGACCAGGCAAGGCGTTGCATCTCTCCGCCCTCAGCATCCAGGCCCAATTGCCTGGCCAGGCGCTGCCGTGCTGAACCCGCACCTGCTTCCAGAAAAGACTCAATAAAACCATGGTGTGTCATACCGGCAACATTATCCATCCGGTACGTATCATCGCAGCAACCCAGTTGCACCAGTACATTCCACGCACTGCAAAAACCTTTGTGCCGAAGTGTTCCGCGCAAAATGGTTTTAATTTCCTGCAACCCGTACGGGGTAATGTACGAAAGGGAGTTACGGTTAGCATAGCCTTCAAACTCGCCATGGCCGGGCACATGAATTGCCGTTGTGCGCTTAAACAGTTGCTGGTACGGAATGTATTTATACGTGCCGTTGTAAAGGTATTTTGCCGTGCCCTGTCCGGCCGTTACCACGTTTCGGGGGTTCCAGGTAAACTTATACCGCCAGGGATTTTGCGGATCAGTCTCGGGCGCAATCAATCCCCCGGTAAACGACTCAAACGACTTCGGTTTTCCTCCATGCTGTTTAATCCTGTTAATGATCTCCATTGCACTCATGTGATCAATTCCCGGGTCGAGTCCGCATTCATTCAAAAACAAAAGTTTCTTTTCCACTGCATCCTGATGCAACTGCTTCATATCATCCGACACATAGCTGGCGGTAAGCAGGTGTTTACGGTGAGCCAAACAGTATTTCGCCACGGCAACATGATGATGGGGCGGGAGAAGGGAAATAATAACATCGGCTGATCGGATGGCTTCTGAACTTTGTGGTTCATCCTCAATGGTAAAGCGGATGGCCCTGCCATGCGCTGAACCGTTAACCTTCGCCTGGGCCTGTTCATAGGAAAGGTCGCCAACCAGCACTTTGTTTTTGCTTTTTTCGGCATAGTCAAGCAGGTAGGTAATCAGGGCCGCTGAGGAGCGTCCTGCCCCTAAAACCAAAACTGTCTTCATACCGGCAAAGTAATTCAATTGCCTGCTCGCTATACCAGTACGATTAAATTTTTTATCTTTCTTACCCTTTCCCCCAACCGCATGAGTGAACTAACCATCTTCAAGCATTTTGATGACCTGGATCAGGAATCAAAATACCTGGCGCATAAGGCAAAAGATGCCGCCCATTTTGCGCATGCCAATTACTCCAAATTCTGTGTTGGCGCTGCCCTGGTATTGGAAGACGGAACCGTGGTGACGGGGGCTAACTACGAAAACGCATCGTACCCGCTAAGCATGTGTGCCGAGCGTGTTGCCCTCTATGCCGCTGCCGCGCAATACCCTGACAAGCGAATTGTAAAACTGGTGGTTGTGGCAAAAAAGAAAGGCGGCAAAGATTTGGTGCCGGCAACCTCCTGCGGTGGATGCCGCCAGGTAATTATGGAGTTTGAAACAAACCAGAAAAAACCCATCGCATTGATTATGCAAAACGAAGACCACCACTGGATTAAGGCCTCTTCCGCGGCCGATTTGCTCCCGTACTCCTTTTCGAAACAGAGCCTTGACGGCCCTGGTAAAAAATGATTTTTTATCAGTTTAGCGCCTGCTGAATTTTCGTTTATTTGCCCCCATGAAGGGCCTTAAAAACGTATCCATAGCGCAAGCCAGCATACTTGCCGGTGTGCTGCTCTTTGTTATTGTTGCCCTCCAGTTACTGTGGATCCAAAGCAAATTTACGGCTGTTGAAAGCGTTCAGCAACAACTTGATCATGCCCGGAAACTCCAACTTCATGTTCATCAAATCTTCCTGCACCATACAACTGACGACCAGGGCACCCGGCTTGAACGAATTACTAAAGTCGAACGAGAACTCGGTTTGCTCAAACATGGGGGCCGGATTTCAGGAACACAAACTGTTCTTCCGCCTGTACAGCCATTACCCGGCATAACGCTGGAGCGGCTGCTTGCCGACTGGGCGGTATTTACTTCGATTATTACGACATCACCCGATACCACCAGGCTTGGTGTGCAGGCTGGCTTACTGCTCGATTGGTTTGATAAACTAATCATTGATTTCAACTATGAAGAGAACAAACTGAAGAAAACTGCAACGTGGGCATTGGGGCTTTCGCTGGTTGCCGATGCGTTGCTCATCATCTGGTTGATCATAGCCGTCAGAAAAAATATTGTTAAGCCGCTGCTGGCCCTGGCATCGAATACGGCACAGCATAATCATACCAACGGATTGCGGACCAATGAAATTGGCGCGGTTGCCAGGCAAATAAATGAAGTGGTGGAAAACCTGCGCGATGCCTCGGATTTTGTAAAGGAAATTGGCGAAGGAAACCTTTCGAAAGATTATAAGGAACTGGAACCCGAATACCAGCCGGGAAAAAACAAACTGGCCGATTCACTTATTGCCATGCAACAAAAACTGCTGGCCATGAACGATGAGGAACAAAAACGCAAATGGGCCAACGAAGGATTGGCCAGGTTTGTTGAAATCCTTCGTTCATCAGCCAATAACCTTACCCAGCTTGGCGATAAAATCATTTCGGCACTTGTACAGTATACGGGTTCCAACCAGGGAGGCCTATATGTGCTTAATGAAGACGACCCCCAACATCCATACCTTGAACTCATCTCATTATTTGCCTTCAACATCAAAAAGCACCAGCAGCAAAAAGTAAAACCGGGCGAAGGGCTTCTGGGCCAGACTTATCTTGAAAAAGAAACCGTTTACCTGAACGAAATACCCGAAGACTACGTGCGCATTACTTCGGGCCTTGGCGATGCCAACCCAAAAACACTGCTTATTGTTCCGCTGAAAGTTGACGATACGGTTTACGGAATGGTTGAACTGGCTTCCTTCCGTGAATACCAGCCGCATGAAATTGCATTCGTTGAAAAACTGGGCGAAACCATTGCCAGCACACTGGCCTCGGTTAAAGCGGCTCAAAACAACCGCAAATTACTTGACGAAAGCCGGATGACTACCGAAGCCATGCGCGCGCAGGAAGAAGAGATGCGCCAAAACATGGAAGAACTTACAGCCACCCAGGAAGAAATGCAGCGGGTAATGAAAGAAGCCCAGCAAAAAGAAACCTACCTGAGCAACCTGATGAATGCCACCACCGATGCCTTTGTAGCCATTGGCCGCGATTACCGTGTGGTGCTGCGCAATAACGCACCGCTGTTCGATGAATTCATCCGGTCAGGCATCCCGTACGAAAAAGGGTATTATGTGTTGAGCTTATTTAAAGAAGACGAGTTCGAATACCACAAATCGATTTACGATAAGGTATTCAGCGGACAAACCCTCAGCGTTGAAAAGGATTATTTTGGCCGGCCCTACTCGGTTAATTACAAGCCGTTGTTATCGCCCAGCGGAGAAATTATCGGGGCCGCCATTTACGCCCACGACTTAAGCGAACAGCAGGCAATGGAAAACCGGATAAAAACCCTTGAGCAGCAACTTGCCGCTGCGCCACCTGCCGCAACCAGCGATGATTCCATTACCGAACTGGAAAAAATGTTCAGGGTCAACCTGGAAGCGCTGAAGATTACACAGGAAACCCTTCGGAATAAACTCCATTGATTTCTGAAACAACTTGAAAAGTTCATCAAAATCCGGCTATTATCGCTAAATTTCACACCCCTGTTACCTCCAGGGCGGGCCAATTGAGTTTTGACAACGTGTTTTAACACATGTAAGATTTTAACGGTAAATGGGACGGTCGGCACCACGTGGTCAGTTATTTTTGAGGCCCTGTAACATAACCAAAGAACCTCTCCATGCAGGACATTGACATTGCCGACCTGAAGCGGATTTCGGAGCTGATTTACCAAAAGTACGGCTACGACTTTCGCAATTACGCCATGTCATCCTTTAAGCGCAGGGTGTTGCGGATTATGGATTTGAAACGCCTTACCGTGGATGCGCTGATCCGCAAACTGAACGATTCCCCGGAATTCATCCACGAGTTTCTTGATGAGCTTACCGTTAACGTAACGGAAATGTTCCGCGACCCGAGCTTCTGGCGGATCATGCGCGAAGAAATCATCCCGGCCATCCTGCTTAACCACAAACAATTTAAAATCTGGCATGCAGGCTGCTCATCGGGCGAAGAAGTTCTTTCCATGGCCATTCTGCTCAAAGAAATGGGCATTCACCAGGACGTTCAGATCTATGCCACCGACCTTGACACCACCATCCTGGAGCGTGCAAAATCCGGCACCTACTCCATAAAGAACATGGAGCTTAACGAGAAAAACTACATCCGCTTCCAGGGAGCCGGCTCGCTTAAGGATTATTACCGTGAGGAAAACGGCCAGGCTGTTTTTAACAAAGATTTACTGAACAATGTAACGTTCCGCAAGCACGACCTGGTAATGGGCGAAGTGTTTAACAAGTTTGACCTGGTGTTATGCCGGAACGTGATGATTTATTTTAACCAGGCACTGCAGAATGAAGTACTTAAGAAGTTTCACGAAAGTTTATTCAAATACGGCTACCTCGCCATCGGATCGAAAGAATCACTCATCTGGTGCGACTATGCCAACCGCTTTATTGTGGTGAATAATGAAGAAAAGATTTACAAGAAAATAAAGGACTAACAGGAAGTTGCGAACGGCTCATGAACAAGTTCAACCTAAATAACAGCTACAAAGCCGTTGTTATCGGTGGGTCGGCAGGCAGCTTCCAGGGAGTGGTTAAAATTCTCTCGCAGTTGCCGAAAGGATTTCCGCTGCCCATCATTATGTGCCTGCACCGGCTTAAGCATGTGCGGCATGGATTTGTCGAGGCATTGTCATTAAAAAGTGTTGTGCAGGTAACCGAACCATACGACAAGGAAAACATTAAGCGGGGCAGCGTGTACCTGGCCCCGGCCAACTATCACCTTTCGGTTGAACTCGGAAACTACTTTTCACTTTCCACCGAAGAGATGATAAACAACTCAAGGCCGGCCATCGATATCACGCTGGGTACCTGTGCGTATGTTTTTAAAGATAAACTTATTGGCATCCTGCTTTCGGGAGCTAACAAAGACGGGGCTATGGGCATGAAGCACATTAAGGATCGGGGCGGCTATACTATTGTGCAGGAACCAGCCGAATGCATGATCGATACCATGCCAAAATCGGCTATGGCCCTTACGCAAATAGACCATGTTTTAAAAGTTGACCAGATTGTTGAATTCTTTAAAGAACTTGATAAGCAATACAGGTAATGAAATTCTCAGCGCGAAATATCAGCATACTATTGGCGGTCCTGTTCATGGCCGGAATCGCCTTCGCACTTTATACCTTGTTTCAGTCGGAAGCGCAGGGCATTCCCAACCAGTTTTACCTGCTGCTCGGCATCAGCAGCGTGTTTGGGGCTGCCGCATTGGTTACAGCCTTAACCAACAACCAGGCATTGGTGGTTTACCGCGAAAAGAAAATAATCGGTAACGGGAAAAATCAGAACGGAAATGATTCAGCCACAACTACCATTTCATTTGATTCTCTGAACGCTGCACTGAAATCGGCCCGCAAACCGGAGGATATTATGCAAAGCGGCCTGTCGGCCATTTGCAAACAACTGGAAGCCGGCCAGGGTGCCTTTTACCATGTAGAAACCCGCAATGAAAAGAAAGTTGCCGTGCTGAAAGCAGGCTATGCATTAACCCTTTCCGAAGGCAGCACAACGGAGTTTGAAGCTGGCGAAGGGTTGATAGGCCAAACAATTATTACCGGCCAAACACTGTACCTTGACGAAATACCGGAAGGCTATGTAAAAATTATTTCGGGCCTGGGCAGTTCATCACCCCGGTATATTTTAATTGTTGCAGCCACGAAGGACAATGCGGTTACAGGGGTTATTGAACTTGCTTCATTTACCCCGGTAACACCCAGCCAACGGAAATTTGTTGAGGAAGCTGCTGTATTGCTGGCAGATAAACTGGCGGTTAACTAAAACAGGAGACGAAGTAAAAGAAGTATGTTGAAAGGAATAAAGGTTAGCACAAAAATCACCATCCTGGTAATGGCCATTGCCGTGGCGGCAGTAAGCGCCATCGGTTTTTTCACATTTGAGTTTAACCAAAAAGCCAACCGCGACAAGTGGATGTACAGCCTTTCGGCAATAGCCGATAGTCGGGCCGAACTTGTAAACATATTTTTTGCCGGGAAGGAAAGTGAATTAAAAACACTTCAACAATCGCGAGTTTGGGAATCGTTGGATTCGCTGGAAGCTGGCAGCCGGTTTGGGTTTGAAGAGTTCTATGTTATTTCACAAGCTGGTGCTGTTCTCTATTCAACCGATGGAAATTATGAGCCCGGCAAAACGTTTACCGACCCCGATGGTTCCAGTTTTTCAAACGCACAAAAAGGCGTTCACTTCAGTTCGGTATTTAAGGATAAAAACACCTATTACCTGTTCGGTTTTGCACCCATTACCACGTCCAGCGGCAACCAGTTTCTTATAGCACGCATTAACCTGGCCGAATTTTTTAAAACCCTGTCCGAAACCCGGGGCTTCGGAAAGACCGGTGAGATCATCCTGGTAAAACAGGACAATACCAATAAAAAGATTTTACTGGCCAGCCCGCTTCGTTTCGAGCCCAACGCGGCAATAAAAATTTACAATCCTGACGATCCGTTTGTTCAGGGCATTAACCGTGTACTGACCGGCACCACCGGCATGGTTTCCGGCTCGGATTATCGTGGAGCATCCGTGTACTACACCGGCAAAGCCCTTGCGTTACCCGGCTGGGGAGTAATCGCAAAAATGGATGGTGCCGAAGCGGATGGCGATGCAACAGGGTTAATCAGGATTTACGTGTTGGCCGGCATCTGCATTGTGTTGCTTACCACCCTGCTCTCCATGATGTTTGCCCGATCGCTCACGCGGCCCCTTAACACCATGCGCAACATTCTGGGCATGGTTTCCGAAGGCGTGCTGCCGGAGAATATTGACATTACCGCCCGCGATGAATTCGGGCAGATGACCGAAAAAGTGAACAACCTGGTAAGCTCGCTAAAGCGAAAAGCCGAATTCACGCAGCGCATAGGTGAAGGAAAATTTGATACGCAGTTCGTTCCCGAAAGCGAAAACGACTTGCTCGGATCTTCGCTGCTTACCATGCGCAACAACCTTATTGAAAATGAAAAACGCGATAACGAACGCAACTGGATTGTGCGCGGTGTTGCCGAGATCAGCGAAATACTCAGGCTGCACGATTCGCTCGATACGCTGGGCGATGATGTAATCCGGTTTATCCTCGAAAAGATTGGCGCCATCCAGGGAGCATTTTATGCCGTGAATGACGAAACCGGCAGCGAACCGGTTATTGAAATGCGTGCCAGCTATGCCTACGGCCGCAAAAAATACCTTCAAACCCGTTTCCGGTTTGCCGAAGGACTGGTAGGCCAGGCGGCCATAGAAAAGGATACCGTACTGCGCACCGAAATCCCGGATGATTACTTAACCATCACTTCGGGCATTCTTGGCGAACAACGACCAAAATGCATTCTTATCGTGCCGCTCATTACCAACGAAGAAGTGTATGGCGTACTGGAGTTTGCCGGGCTCAAACGGTTCAATCCATCGCAGGTAAAATTTGTTGAAGAACTCAGCCTCATCCTGGCTCGCACCATTTTCAACATCCGTGTTAACGAACGCACCCGCAGGCTGCTGGAAGAATCGCAGGCGATGAGTAATGAACTGAAAGAGAAGCAGGAAGTACTCAGGCAAAATGCCGAAGAGATGCAGGCCACCCAGGAAGAACTGGAACGTACCAACCGCGAGCTCGAACACCAGGTTGAAGAAGTGAACCGCACGCAGAAGCGCATGCAGCTGCTGCTTGAAAATGCTTCGGAAGTGATTACCATTTACGAAGAGGACGAAACCATCCGCTACATTTCTCCTTCGGTTGAAACCATTCTCGGCTATGGCCAGAAAGAACTGATTGGCCGCAGCGACATGAACAACGTGCATGCCGAGCACCGCGAAATTTTTGACGGCCTGTTCCGGAAAATGAAAGAGAGCCCCGATGAACAAGTAACCGTGCAATTTGAGTACAAGACCAAAGACGGCAATTACATCTGGATTGAAGCCACCGGTACCAACTGCATGTCCAACCCGGCTATTCACGGGTATATCCTCAACTCGCGCGACATCACCGAACGCAGAAGGGCCGAACAGGAGCAACGCATGCGGAGCAAAATGCAGGCACTCTCCGAAAACTCGCCCGACCTGATTACACGACTTGAGCAGGAAGCCATCTCCTACATCAACCCCGTTATCGAATCCTATACCGGCAAAAGTCCCAGCCAGTTCCTGAACCGCAACGTGCAGGAAGTTGACCTCGACAAATCGGTGTTGGAAACGTGGCTCCGCATTGTTGAACAGGTAAATGCTACCGAAAACACCGTTGCCACCGAAATGGATTTCCCCAGCGAAATGGGCAAGCGGGTAATGCAGGTAAACGCCATTCCGGAGTTTGACGAAACCAATAAGGTCGAATCCGTGCTGGTGGTATCGCACGATATTACCGAGCGGAAAATGATCGAACTCGAAATCCAGGCCAAGAATAAAAAGATCACAGAAAGTATTAATTACGCCAAGCGCATACAAACGGCCATTTTACCCAACACGCGGGTAATAAACCGCGCCCTGCCCGACTCCTTTATATTATATAAGCCGCGCGATGTGGTAAGCGGAGATTTTCCGTGGTTTATGCAGGTGAAAGACGATATTTATATTGCTGCGGTTGATTGTACCGGGCATGGTGTGCCGGGGGCCCTGCTCTCCCTTATTGGGTACTTCCTGCTGAACGATATTGTGCGCAGCCGCAAGGTTACCGACCCGGGTGTTATCCTGGATTTGCTTGACGAAGGCGTTACCAAAACCCTTCGGCAGGATGAAGACGCCTCTACCAAGGATGGAATGGACATCGCCCTGTGTAAAATAAACATGAACACCCGCGAAGTGGAGTATGCCGGGGCACATCGCCCGCTCTACATTATGAAAGGCGGTGTAATGGATGAAGTGAAGGGTAACAAATTCCCGATAGGCGGAGGGATTTTTAAGAACCAGACCAACTTTACCAACACAAAAATTAAACTGGATAAAGGCGACTCGGTTTATTTCAGTTCCGATGGCTTCCCCGACCAGTTTGGCGGGCCGGAGGGGCGCAAGTTTGGCCCTAAGAAAACCCGCGAAATCATCGAACGGGTGCATACCCTTTCCATGCGCGAGGCCTCCGTTATTTTTGACACCGAGTGGGAAGCCTGGCGGGGCGATACCCGGCAAACCGATGACGTACTGTTAATAGGGATAAAATTTTAGATGTATGAAAAACCTTGATTTTGAGAAAATAACATAGCCGATATTGATGCAAAACTTAATAAATTCGAAACCTCAAATAAGCAACTGAAATGAATTTCATCTACGATCTGCACCGCACCATGATGTCGCAGAAACTGATTCTGGTGTACCAGGGCGATTTCACCCAGGAAACCACCAAATCCATACTGGCCATGGCCGAGCGCAACCTTGATTCCTCCGGAGAAGAATCAAGCATAAAACGAAAGGTATTCAACGTAATGGTTGAGTCATTACAGAACATTGTAAAACACAGCGATGAACTGGTTGACGGCCAAACCCGAAGCCATGCGGCTATCTTCCTTATCGGCAAAGAAACTAACCGCTATTCCATCATGAGCGGTAATCCCATCCGCAAGGTAAATGTGGATAAGCTGAAAGCAGCCCTCGATAAAATCAACAGCCTGGACAAGGAAGGCCTCAAAGACCTGTACAAAGAGATAATCAAAAACACCACCATATCCGAAAAAGGCGGTGCCGGGCTAGGCTTCGTTGATATGGCCCGTAAGTCGGGTGCAAAACTTGAGTTTTCATTTCCTGAAATGAATGCCGAATACTGCTTTTTCTGCCTCAAAGTAAATGTGCCGCGCGAGGCTGGCGAAAATTAATTGTTGAACGTTTTAACCTTATCACCATGGAAATATTAAATCTTGAAGGAACCGAAGACACCCCGAAAATCATCCTCGATAAAAAGAACGGAATCTTTGAAATATCAGGCCGCTCCCTGCCTGAAGACTCGGCCGAATTCTATCGTCCGGTACTGGAGTGGATTGGAAAGTACGGTGCGGAGCCTAACCCGACAACCGATTTTGTTTTCAAACTGGAGTATTTCAACACAGCATCTTCCAAACTCATCCTGGATGTACTCTCTGCCCTGGAAGACATTAAAGGCATGAAAATATTATGGTACTACCACGAAGACGATGAAGATATGGAGGAAGCCGGGCAGGAATTTTCTGAACTGGTTGAAATACCGTTTGAGTTCAAAACCTATTAACCCGGGGCCGCTACCAGCTACCAACCCGATAATGAATGAGTGAAGAAATTCTCAAAGCGCTAACCCAGCTTTTTGCCATCATCACCAAACAGGATGGCGGAGTGAGCGCCAATGAGCGCCAGTATGTCATTACTTTTTTTCAAACCGAACTGGACCAGGACACACTCAAAGAATACCTGGCACAGTACGATGAACAATCCGGGTATGGTAAAGCTACCGAAGGCGGAGCCAAACTTACCAGTGTTAAAGAATCGGTACGCGTTCTGGGTATCTGCAAAAAAATCAATAAAACACTTACCCAAAAGCAAAAGGTTGTTGTACTGATTAAACTGCTCGAACTGGTTGCAACCGACAAGAATTTTTCGGCACAGCGGATGGAAATTATCAATACCGTTTCCACCGTATTCAATATCGAACCCGATGAATACCGGCTGATTGAGGATTTTATTACCGCAACGGAACCCCGTTCGTTGAACTACCCTGACATTCTGATTGGCAACAGCGAGGAAAAGGCATCACCGGAAAAACTCCATAAACACGTACACATTCACCTTACCGGTGACCTGGTGTGCATGCGCGTGCGCAGTGTTGACATGTACTTTGTAAAATACGCGGGCGAGGAGTCAACCCTGATGAACGGCTTCATAATGCAGCCCAACCGGGTTTACCTGTTTTCGCACGGCAGCACCATAAAAACACAGGCCGGTGATGCGCTGTACTACAGCGACATTATTGCTGACTTTAATGAAGAAATTAAAACAACCAAACTATCATTCAATGCCGTTATTGATGAGTTCCGCTTTCCTAACGGTACGGTTGGCTTGCGCGATGTAAAGGTTTCGGAAGGCCCGGGCCGCCTGATTGGCATTATGGGCGCAAGTGGTGCCGGAAAAACCACATTGCTTAACGTAATGGCCGGACTGGCTAAACCTTCCGTTGGTAAAATTCTCATCAACGGGTTCGATATTTTTGAAGAGAAAGAAAAAATTCACGGGGTAATCGGTTACGTTTCGCAGGATGACCTTCTGATTGAAGAACTAACGGTTTACCAAAACCTGTACTATAACGCCAAACTTTGCTTTGCCCATTTCACGGAAGAAGAAATTCACAAACGTGTAATGGAGGTACTCGAAAACCTGGGGCTTGACCAGCGTAAGGATTTGAAAGTCGGCAACCCACTCGAAAAAACCATCAGCGGTGGCCAGCGCAAGCGCCTTAATATTGCGCTGGAACTGATTCGCGAGCCGGCCATTCTCTTCCTCGATGAACCGACATCAGGCCTTTCTTCGCGCGACTCAGAAAATGTAATTGACCTTCTGAAAGAACTCTCCTTAAAAGGCAAACTCATTTTCGTAGTCATCCACCAACCCTCATCGGACATCTATAAAATGTTCGACAAGATGATTATTATGGATACGGGCGGCTATCCCGCATACTACGGGCCACCTGTTGAAGCGGTTACCTACTTCAAAAAATCAACGCTTCAGGTTGACAGTAACCGCGGCCAGTGCGAAACCTGCGGTAATGTTAACCCCGAACAGATTTTCAACATCATCGAAGCCAAAGTGGTGGATGAATACGGCCAGCCCACCAACAAACGAAAAATTACGCCTGTTCAATGGCACGAGTGGTACAAGGAACGGTTCAGGCTGAGTAAAGTGGAAGATGTAAAGGAGGAACCCCCGCACTCGCTTAACCTTCCAAACAAAATAAGGCAGGCGCTTATCTTCATTACCCGCGATACCCTCTCCAAACTAAGCAACAAGCAATACCTGCTCATCAACATGCTGGAGGCACCCCTCTTGGCGCTGATCCTGGCCTTCATCATTAAATACAAAAGTGCACCGGGCGGTAAAGAATATCTTTTCCGCTTTAACGACAACTTCCCGGCCTTTATATTAATGAGTATTGTGGTGGCCCTGTTTATGGGGTTAACGGTGAGTGCCGAAGAAATCATACGCGACCGGAAAATCCTGAAACGCGAATCATTCCTCAACCTGAGTTGGAACAGTTACCTGGTGTCAAAAATCACCATACTCTTTACGCTTTCGGCCATTCAAACCCTAACCTTTGTGCTGATTGGCCACCTTATTCTGGAAGTAGAGTGGCGGATGATTCTCCCCTTTTGGGTAGTCCTGTTTTCGGTTTCGTGTATGGCCAATGTACTTGGCTTGAATATCTCCTCAGCTTTCAATTCGGCAGTTACGGTATACGTTATGATACCCTTGCTGCTTATTCCGCAAATGATTCTGAGCGGATTGTTGTTCCGGTTTGATAAACTCAACAACATCATCAGCACCAAGGGCAAAGTACCCTTAGTGGCCGATTTTATGGCTTCGCGCTGGGCCTATGAGGCGCTTGCGGTTTACAACTTCATCAACAACTCGTACGAAAAACCGTATTACAGTTACGAAAAAATTGAATCCCAGGCCGACTTCAGGGCTTCATTCCTTGCCGATGAACTGGAGAAAAAACGCAAATTCATCGCAGACAATATTCAGTCTGCCGATGATTCGGTACGAAAACAAATTCGAAACGATCTGGAAATCATCCGCAATACCCTGAAGGATGACTATTTTAAACGCGGCCTTGAGCAGGTTGATCTCAGCAAGCCCTGGTCGCCCGAAATGTTTACGCCTTCGTTCAGTAAAACCCTGGAAGAATTTCTGCTGGCTTACCGCAGGTTTTACCAGGAGGCTTACAACAAGGCTGTTGCTTACCGCGAGCAAATCATTTTCACAAAAGAAAATGAACCCGGCAGTACGTACAACCTTAACGACTATAAAAACCGGTACTACAACGAAAGCCTGGCCGACCTGGTAAAAAACGTTTCAACAAAAAACAGAATCCTGGAATACAACGGCCAGCTTATCCAGGAAATAAACACGATATTCCTTGATCCGAAGCAGGCAGGGCTATTGAATTACCGTACACACTTCTTTGCACCAAAAAAATATTTCCTTGGAGTTGAGTTCAGCACCTTTGCCTTTAACCTGTTTGTTGTGTGGTTCATGGCGCTGATCTTTTATGTAACCTTATATTTTGAATTACTAAGGAAGTTTGTGGATATGTTCGGCAAGGTAAACCTGCCGAAGAAAAAATAGCAGGCTTGTACCGTTTTGGTCAGGAATGCTGAATTTTTAACTTTGTAACCGCTTAATTTTAGGCATATGAAACTACTCAAGTACACCCTAATCGTAGCCATCCTCACGGCCTGCGGCTCCGGCAAAAAGTCTGATGAGCAAGCCTTCATGGAAAGCCTCGATTCAACCAAAATAACCGGCCCTTCTATTTCGGAAGCGGTTATCGGAGACATCCTTCAGCAAATACCCAGTCCGCTGGAAATTTCCGTTCTCCTTAAGGAATCAGGGAAAAAGTACAACCTCAACTACCTGAACTCGGCTGATAACCTGCCTAAGTATAATAGCAACTACAAAAAGGCTCTGAATCTTGGAATTTACGGTACCGATTTGGGATATACCAACATCTACGAGCAAAACCAGGACGGTGTAAAATACATGTCGGCCATTAAAAGCCTTGCCGATGGACTGAATATTGGCCAGTTTTTCGACATTGAAACCATTGGTCGTTTGGCCACAAACAGCAAAAATCTGGACTCACTTTTGTTAATAACTACCCAGAATTTCAACAACATTAACCATTACCTGCAAACCCAGGGCCGGGCAAACCTGAGCGTGCTGCTGCTTACGGGCGGCTGGCTTGAAGCCATGCACATTACCTGTAACGTGGCGGCTATGGACCCGAACAACAAGGAATTGCAGGAGAAAATCGGAGAGCAGAAAGTAATTCTCGAAAATATTCTGTTGTTGCTGAGTTTCTATAAAGATGTTGATCAGAACATGGCTGCATTACTTACCGATATGGAGGAATTGAAAAAAGTATTTGATAAGGTGAACATCACCTACACCTACAAAGAATCAACCTTCGAAGTGGTGAACGGAGTAATGGTTATAAAAGATAACAGTACCACCACCATCGACATTACACCCGATGATATTACCAACATCCGAACAATAACAGGAACCATCCGAAATAAGATTATTAGCTAAGATAACCGACAACCTATGAAACATGTAATCATTCTTGCCTTGTCGCTTTTTATAGTCTCGGCCGATGCTAACGGGCAGTGCAATTCCGAAAACCTTTCAAATCAGTGCATACCCAAGCTGGCATCCGGATTCAACTTCTTAAAAAGCTATAAAATAGATGGCACCGGGGGATCAAAAGATAAAGTGGAGTACTCCTATGTGTTTACCAAAGGAACACAGTACATGATTAACATCTGTGCTCCGGCCCAGCCCACCGATGGAATAGTGGTAACGCTGTACGACTCCAACCGAAACAAAGTGGCCACCAGCAAAATTAACGGGCAGTACATTGCGGCCATTGCCTACCCCTGTAATGCCACAGGTATTTACTACATCCAATACACGTTTGACGGATCCACATCCTATTGCGGTGGAAGTGCGCTTGGATTTAAGCGGTAAAACAGAATTGCTTCGCTACAAACCCTGGCCGGCACCGGCCGGGGTTTTTTATTTTTTACCTTCACGGTATGAAAGCATTTACCATCGACTTCCTGTTCAAGGCTCGGTACTTCAGATTAGGTGAGCTTACTTCCAAAACCAAAAATGTATGGTTTGTACTGCATGGTTACGGCCAACTGGCGCAGTATTTTTTACAGAAATTCAACATGCTTGCTGATGGTGAAACCTGTGTTATTGCACCTGAAGGGCTTTCGCGCTTTTATGTTGAGGACTTACCCACACGTATGCGCACCGGCAACAACCGGGTTGGCGCCACGTGGATGACCCGGGAGAACCGGCTTACCGACATTGAAAACTATTGCGAATACTTAACCTCCGTTTACAAAACCGAGCTTCAATATTACCCTGAAGCACACGTAACCATTCTTGGCTTTTCGCAGGGCGCGGCAACGGCATCGCGCTGGGCGCTGGATAACCGGATAAACTTTAACCGGCTTATCCTGTGGTCGGGCATCCTGCCCCCTGATATGAATTTTGAGGTCGGTAAAGCTATCCTTTCCGGAAAAGAATTTCTGGTAGTTTACGGAACCAACGACCCGTTTATTACTCCCGACCGGATGCGGGAGATGGAGGAGTTAACATTAAAACTGGGCATAGTGCCGGGCTATTTAACCTTTAATGGCGGGCACGACATTGATGAAAAAATGCTGCTTCAACTCAGATATCCTTCTTAACCTGCGTAGCTGAGGCCTGTGCGGTAGGGAATACTACCAGGTCAGCCAGCACAACGTGTGCAGGGCGGGTTAATGCAAACAAAATTACCTCGGCAATATCTTCAGGCTTCAGCGGCTCATAACCCTTGTACACCTGCGAAGCCCTGGCTTCATCGCCTTTAAAGCGAACAAGTGAAAATTCTGTTTCCACCAGGCCGGGGTGAATTCCCGTTACTTTTATGCCAAACGGATTCAGATCCATGCGCATGCCCTTTGTTAATGCATCAACGGCAAACTTACTGGCACAATACACATTACCGTTAGGGTACACCTCCTTGCCGGCTATTGACCCAATGTTAATGATGTGCCCGCTTTTGCGTTCCGTCATGGAAGGGATAATGGTTTGGGATACATACAGCAACCCCTTAACATTAATGTCAATCATTGCATCCCAATCATATTGCTTTCCACTTTGTATCGGATCCAAACCATGGGCATTACCTGCATTATTGATGAGAACATCAATCGCTTGCCAGTCGGCCAGTAAGGATTGAACAGCTGCCGCTACTTCTTCCGCCTCGCGCACATCAAACGAGAGTATCCTGCAAGCAGTATGCACGGAGAGTTCGGCTTGCAACGCCTGTAGCCTGTCCAGCCGCCTTCCGCAAAGAATTAGCCTGAACGAATGCCGGGCCAGCAACCGGGCCGTAGCCAGGCCAATGCCCGATGTAGCACCCGTGATCAATACCGTGCGTTTCATTATTGAAATAGAAAATAAATGTTGATGGTATTTGTTGTGAGTTGCTTCAGCGGCTTCCCATAAATGTTATCGGGATTATCCAGAACGTTATAAATCCCGCGTGAAAACCGGATTTCCGGTGAAAGTTTGAACAGCGGAAAGTATAAATCAAAACCAATTCCTGCCTCCAGGCTCATGTTAAAGGCGGCCACTTCCAGGCTGTTGGTAACATTTTCAATTTCCTTTTTGCCCGAAGCCTCGATGCCCGGACGCACCCCGCCTACCATATACATGCGGATATTGCCCCTGCGCATGGACTTATACTTTATCAATACCGGAAACTCTACCATGGTGGTTTCGACCAACTGGTTAACCGATTGTCCGTTGGTAAACCGGTACGTCAGGGAATGTTCATAAAAACCTACTGTTGGTGTTACCCGTAAATCGAGGAATTCATGGGCGCGGTAGTTAACAATAAAGCCAAGAGAAAATCCGGGTTTCCATTGCGGCTCAACGGAATGAAGGGTATCCATTGCGGGCGTAACAAACGCATCCGAATAGTTAATCTGGTAGGCCGAGCTATGCAATCCGATAAGAAACCCGTAGCTGATAACCCGGCTTTCATCGTAGTTCGGATTGTTTTTACGTGCCCACAAAAAACTTTGTGCGGCAAGCGGCCCCGTTATGAGGAGCATACCTGCAAACACAATTATTTTCGTGCCGTATAGATTGAACTTATGCCGAAGGTTAGAGGCTTGCATGCCGGTTCTTTAAATCCAAGGTCCGTCAAGATAGCGAGAAAATCTTCACCGTCCGGAAAGGCTTCCACTGATTCCGGCAAATACGTATAAGCGGCTTTATCGCGCGAAATTATCCGGCCAACTTTCGGAAGGATGAACTTGAAATAAAGGTTATACAATTGTTTAAACGGGAAATGCCTGGGCCTTGAAAATTCAAGAACCACCAGCAGGCCGCCCGGCCGTAATACCCGTTTTATTTCCTCCAGGCCTCGATTTACGTTTTCAAAATTTCTCACTCCAAATCCAACGGTAACGGCATCAAACTTATTTTCTTCGAAAGGAAGATTTTCGGAATCACCAGTCTTCAGTTCAATCCTGTTGTCCAGTTTTCGCCTGATTAGTTTCTTCCGCCCGATTTCAAGCATGCCTTCCGAAATATCAACGCCAATAACCTTATCGGGGTGAATACGTAGTGCCTGGATGGCAAAATCACCGGTGCCGGTGGCAACGTCCAGGATAATTCTGGGATTAACAGGCCGCAACAGGTTAATCGCCTTCCGCCTCCATGCCTTATCAATGCCAAGACTCAGAAAATGGTTAAGAAAGTCATACCGGTGACTGATGTTATCGAACATCCTGGCCACCTGCTGCTTTTTTGTTGATTTTTCTTCCTTATAGGGAACAACTTCCATGCACGCGGTTTGTTAGCATAACAACAAAGCGAGCCAAGTTGCTAATAAAATACAGGAATAAAAAAACCGATTACAGTTGCTGCGGTGTTAGTTGCCCAGCACTTTAAACTCAACCCTGCGGTTAAGTTCACGGCCCTCTGCTTCATCATCGTTACTGGCCAGCGGCCGTGTTTTGCCGTATCCCACAGCTGTAATCCTGCGGGGGTCAATACCCTTCTTGGTTAAAAAATCTTTAACCGCTTCAGCCCTGCGCTGGGAGAGCAATTTATTGTAGGCTGCCGTTCCCACGGCATCGGTATGGCCGGCTATTTCAACCTTCAGGTTAGGATTTTCGGCCATCATGCGCTCCAGTTTGTTTAACTCGGTGTAGGATTCTGTTCTGAATGTTGCTTTATCAAAATCGAAATAGATGTTACGCAAAACCGAAACCACTCCGGTAGTCAGCTTTCTTAGCTCAACTGTGCGGGTAACCGTTCGTTCTGTTTCAGAGGCACCATCCAGCCGCACATTTTGATTGACAAACGCGTACCCTTCTAACTCAACGGAAAGGCGATAATCTTTCGGCTCTTCCGCCCTAATCATAAACTCGGTACCACCCGCACCTGCTGCCGTGCCTGCCACCACAACATTATCGCGCAAACCCTGAAGCCTTACTTTGGCATCAAGCGGCTGGCGTGTACCTGCGTCTACTACATTAACCCGGTACCGCAATGGAAATTGTTGCTTTTTCTCCTCAGGTTTTTCTTCGGGCTTAACCTCGGGCAATTTTTCAGGTTCTTTGGCTGCAACCACTTCGGGGACTGTAATCAAAAAGATATCGTCATACCCTAAGCCGTCTTCGCGCACTGAGGAGTAGTAAGCCCGCTTGCCGTCTTTCGTGCTTACAAAATAGATGTCGTTATCAGGCGTGTTAATCGGGTAGCCCAGGTTTTCCGGTTCGCTCCACTCGTTGGTTGCTTCATTAAATACCGATTTGTAAATATCGAACCCGCCCATTCCCTTGCGGCCCTTCGAACTGAAGTAAAGGGTTTTGCCATCGTAATCAATAAACGGACCGTCATCATCGTACTCCGTGTTTATTTTGGGTCCCATGTTTTTTACGTTCGACCACTCACCCCGGGCATCTTTTGTTGCGCGGTAAATATCAAGCCCACCGTATCCTCCCGGCCGGTTGCTGGAGAAGTAAAGTGTTTTCTCATCCGAAGAAATGGTAATTGACTTTTCTTCGTACGATGAATTAATGATTCCCGGCAGCGGAACGGGTGCGCCCCAGGTGCCGTTGGGTTGGCGATCGCTGTAGTAAATATCGCCACCACCTTCATCGGTGTAAATGAACAACGTCTGGCCATCGGCAGAAAGTGCCAGGTTAGAATCGTGATACGGTGTGTTTATGGGCGAACCAATGTTTTCAGCGGGGGTCCACCGGCCGTTTACTTTTCGGGCAATAAAAATGTCTTCGAAAGGTTTGTTGTCAACATCCACGTTTTGGTTCATGTTCCCATCGCGCCTGCGCGAAGTAAAGATTACCTGGTCTTCGCTCTCGTTGAATACAGGGGCATAATCATCCCACTCGGAATTGATTTCACGCCCAATGTTAACAATGGAAAAATTTTTCGGGTTGGCTACATATTCCTTTCCGTTCTCACACTCATAAATTGCCCGGTCAACAACGGCAGCGCTAACCCGGTCGTTGCCCAGGTAGTTGGGACGTTTGGCCAGTCGTTGTTTATAGCGGTTGTAAAAATCGATAGCCTTATCAAATTCAAGGCCGTATTGGTAACTCTGCCCGATCCAGAATTCAAGATCGAAACGGTAATTCGGGTCAAGTTCATACACACGCAAAAAATACTTTACGGCCAAATCCTTGCCGATGGTTTTAATGTGGTAGTGGCCGGCTTCAAAATTTGCTTTGATGTTGGCGGGGTCCAGGTTGGCAGCCGTTACCATAAGTTCCCGGGCATCATCGATGGCCCTGGTTTCGGCCATAATCAATTCGGCCTGTTCCATATATAACTTAGCCTGCTCTTTTTCGGTTTGGCTGTAACTGGTTAGGAAGGCCCCCGCGACAGCTAAAAAAATCAGTATACTGCGCATACTGTACATGTCTTGAAGTGGGTTTACAATTAAAGTTAAAAAATAAACAATCAACTAAGCCTGCCAATATAGGAAAAACTGATGTTTAAATCGTGCAAATTTGGACTCATAAAGTACTCAAATCTTACATTATTAGTATTTTGGGTTGAAAGCATTACTTCAACTGCCTGTCCATGACCGTTAAGCAAGCCGAATTCATTGCCAGCACCACTACACCAGCATCCGTTTCAATGCCCGGCAAGCCCGAATTTGCTGTTATCGGCCGTTCCAATGTCGGTAAGTCATCGCTTATTAACCTGCTTACAGGCCGGAAACAATTGGCCAGAACCTCGGCAACACCGGGCAAAACGCAAACTATAAACTACTACCTTATTGATAATGCCTGGTACCTGGTTGATTTACCGGGCTACGGGTACGCCAAAGTAAGCAAAGCTAAGCGAAGCGGTTTCGGAAAGGTTATTGACATGTACCTGGCCGGCAGCCGCAACCTCTGCTGCCTGTTTGTTCTGCTCGACAGCCGGCTTGCCCCGCAAGCCATTGACCTGGATTTTATTTACCAGGCCGGCAAGGCCGGACTACCCCTTGCTCTTGTTTTTACCAAATCGGATAAAGTTACCAAAACTCAACTAAAGGAAACGCTGAACTCGTTTGAAAAAGAACTGCTTAACGAATGGGAGTCGCTGCCACCGGTATTCATTACGTCATCGGTGAAAAAAACCGGGGGCATGGAAATTCTTGAATTCATCAGGGCCGCATTGAATACAGCAACCTGAAAATATTTAGCTTTGCCCGATTATACCTTATGAAACTGGACGAAATTGCTACCGTATCGGGTAAAGGCGGGCTGTTCAAAGTGCTGAAGCCTGCAAAATCAGGAGTAATCCTGGAATCACTGGATGAACAGAAAACAAAACTGGTGGCAACTCCCAGCCACAAAATGTCCGTGCTCAGCGAAATTTCCATTTATACAACTACCAAAGAAGGAACCGTATCGCTTGAGCAGGTGCTCAGAAAAATCAATTCAGAATTTGGTAACGATACCGGCATTGATGCAGAAGCTGATCCGGCAGAATTAAAAGCTTTCCTGAAATCGGTTTTGCCGGAATACGATGATAACCGGGTTTACGTATCGGATATTAAAAAACTGTTAAAATGGTATGCCATCCTGATGAAACACCTGCCTGAAGTTTTTGCGGATAATAAAGAAGAGGTAAAAAAAGATTAACCAAAACTCTCCGCTTTCTCTACCATCCTTTTTGAGCCTACATAAAAAGGGGTTCGCTGGTGCAGCGAAGTCGGCTGAATATCCAGTATCCTGTTCTTCCCATCCGAGGCCTTGCCGCCAGCCTGTTCGGCCACAAAGGCAAGCGCATTACATTCATACATTAACCGGAGTTTGCCGTTTGGATCTTTGGCTGTTGCCGGATAAATATAAATGCCTCCTTTAAGCAGGTTGCGGTGAAAATCAGCCACAAGGGAACCAATGTAGCGGCCGGTATAATTTTTATCCTTACAATACGCGATATACTCTTTTACCGGTTTTGAAAACGAATTATAGGAACCCTCATTTACTGAGTAAATCTTACCCTCTTCCGGCATTTTCATATCGGGATGCGACAAAAAGTATTCGCCCAAGGTTGGCTCGTAGGTAAAACCATTTACGCCATGGCCGGTAGTATAAACCAGCATGGTGGAAGAACCATACAGAATATAACCGGCAGCCACCTGCTCAGAGCCCTTTTGTAAAATGTCTTCTTCGCGGATGGGCGTACCTTCTTTACTCTTTCTGCGATAGATGGAAAAAATTGTGCCGATGGAAACGTTAACATCGATATTGGATGAGCCGTCCAGCGGGTCGATGGCGATAACGTATTTGCCTGAATTGTTCAGATCAACATACGATTCGGCCTCCTCCGATATCAGGGCACAGGCTTCTCCTCCTTTCATCAACGCCCTTGAAAAGCGGATGTTGGCCAGTACATCAAGTTTTTGCTGGGCATCTCCGGCTGTATTGGTGGAGCCCATCGAGCCCATGATATCAATCAGCCCGGCCTTGTTCACCTCGCGGTTTACCACCTTTGAGGCAAGGGCTATATCGCGCAGCAACTGCGAAAGTTCACCGCTGGCATACGCAAACTGGTCTTGCTTGCTTTTAATAAACCGGTCGAGCGCACTGCCAATCGGTGCGGCAATACGCGATTCTTCCATGGCCATTGAAAATTCTTTCGCCAACTTGAATGATTTTGTTGAAAAGCAAATTTAAGTTGCAAACGATTTAGAACAACCAAAATGAATGTTTTTAAATTCGGAGGCGCTTCCCTGAAAAGCAGTGCAGCGGTGCGCAATATGGCCGCTATTGTTAAGGCCAATGCCGGCCAACCCCTTGTGGTGGTGGTTTCGGCAATGGGCAAAACCACCAATGCACTCGAAAACATTGTTACCCTATACCGCCAGGGTAAGCCGTTCCAGTCCGAACTGGGCGAACTCAAAACCTACCACCTGAACCTTGCCCGTGAACTGCTTACTGATGCGGACACCCTGAAGGAAATTGAAGGATATTTTGATTCGCTTGTTCAAAACCTTGTACCCGGACCGGAAGACCAGGTGTATGACCAGGTAGTGAGTTTCGGGGAAATCATCTCATCGGTTATTGTTCACCGGTTTATTGTTCAGTCGGGCATTGCCTGTTTATGGAAAGATGCCCGCCAGCTTATCGTTACCGATGATTGCTTCAGGGAAGGAAAGGTAAACTGGGAAGCAACACACGCGCGCATCAAGACACTGCTACCTGAACTGGATAAAAATATCATCCTTACGCAGGGCTTCATCGGTGGCACTACCGGTGGATTAACCACAACCCTGGGGCGCGAAGGTTCGGACTATACGGCTGCCATCTTTGCTTCGTGCCTCGGGGCCGGTTCGGTAACCATCTGGAAAGATGTACCCGGTGTAATGAGTGCCGATCCAAAACGGATTCCGGATGCTGTTGTTTTTGATGAACTGCCTTATAAGGAAGCAGCCGAAATGACGTACTACGGGGCCTCGGTTATCCACCCGAAAACAATAAAGCCGCTGGCACTCAAGGGAATTCCCTTACTGGTTAAAAGTTTCGATAAGCCCGAACTGCCCGGCACGCGCATCCACGAATGTCGCATTGAAAAAATTCCACCGCTTATCGTATTTAAAGAGAATCAATGCCTGGTATCGTGCAGGGTAACCGATTACACGTTTGTTAATGAACAGCAACTCAGTTTAATTTTTCATGCACTTTCTGCGCTGGATATAAAAATTAACGTCATGCAAAATTCAGCCATCTCATTCTCGTTCTGCATTGACTACCGCGAAAACAAACTGCTTGCCCTGGTGGAGAAACTTCGCCATCATTTTGATGTGTATTACAACACCAACCTGGTGCTGATTACCGTAAAAAATTATGATGAATCAACGTTTGAAACCTACCGGAAACAAAAAAACCTGCTGCTCGAGCAATCCTCGCGCTCTACCTTGCAGGTTTTGGTAAAGCCGTAATTTTTTCCTTTTCTTTTAAATAGTGAATAAAACCCTCCAGGGAGCGATCGAGGATTTCGAAAACTTCCTGGAAGCCACGCTCGCCACCGTAGTATGGATCGGGCACATCAAGTCCTTTTCCGATTGGGTCATAATTCCGTATTAACGAAACTTTACCGGTAATGTCGTGGTGGCGCCCCAGGTAAAGGATGTGGTGGTAGTTGCTTTGATCCATTGCCAGGATATAGTCAAAATGTTCCAAATCGGTTATTGAAAGCTGCCGCCCCCTGTGGCTGATGGTAATTCCATTTTTTCGGGCATTGGCCATTGTACGGCTGTCGGGGGGCTCGCCAATATGGTAATCCGAAGTTCCGCACGAGTCGGCCTCAATACAATGTTCGAGTCCATGCTGGTTAAGCTTGTGTTTAAACAATGCCTCGGCAAGGGGCGAACGGCAAATATTACCCAGGCAAACAAACAGAACGTTTAGCTTTTTCATATTACGGATTAAGCCGGCCAACTACCATTTTGTTCGGTTGAACGGGCGGCAAACGGCCTTAAAAATAACACTGCTGCCGGTTACAAACCATTGGTGGTTCGGTATACAGGAACGCATAGCACACTTTTACCGCCTTTTGGTTTGAAAAGTCCCCTCCTGCTCAGAGGGGCTTTTCTTTTTCAGTCCAGGTTGATTTTTTCGCTACTCACCTCCTTTCTCTTTTCGCATAGCCGATTTTTTAAACGAAATTGAGGCGACCAAAACCAATAACATATTGAGCATGGAATTCATTATTGTAACCGAGCAATACCAGCCGGGCATTGCCCTCATCCAGTTAAACCGGCCCAAAGAACTCAACGCCCTGAACCGTAAACTGATGGAAGAGGTGCGCGATGCCCTGCAGGCGTTGGACAAAAACGAAGCGGTGCGGGTAATCATCATTACCGGCAATGAACAGGCATTTGCTGCCGGGGCCGATATTAAGCAGATGGCCGATAAATCGGCTATTGATATGCTGCTGATTGACCAGTTCAGCACGTGGGATCAGATACGCAAAACCAAGAAACCCATTATTGCCGCTGTATCAGGGTTTGCCCTTGGCGGAGGCTGCGAGTTTACCATGATGTGCGATATGATCATCGCCTCTGAAACCGCCAGGTTCGGACAACCCGAGATTAAGATTGGCACCATACCGGGGGCGGGCGGTACACAGCGTTTAACAAAAGCCATCGGAAAAGCGAAAGCCATGGAGCTGATTTTAACCGGCCGGTTCATTTCTGCAGAAGAAGCTCACTTCTACGGACTGGTTAATAAAGTTGTACCGGTTGAAATGCTGATGCATGAAGCGGTTGAACTGGCAAAAGAAATCGCGCAGATGTCACCGGTGGCCGTGCAACTGGCCAAAGAAGCCATTAACCGGTCGTTTGAAACCCAACTGGATGAAGGTCTCGCATTTGAGCGAAAGAATTTCTACCTCACGTTTGCATCCGAAGATCAGAAAGAAGGCATGCAAGCCTTCATCGAAAAACGGAAACCCGCATACAAAGGAAAGTAAGGCATGGATCAACCATCAACATTGCGGGCGTTTGGTATTGAACGGGCAGCTGCCTGGCTGATTATTCTGGCCATCGTGGTGTTCTGCCTGGTGTATTTCAGCAATTTCCTTCAGCCCATTGTTATTGCCGGCATGATCTGGTATGCCGTGTTCGAACTGAAACGGCTGTTCGGCAAAATCAGCATCAAAGGAAAGCGGTTCCCTTCGTGGCTGCTCACCATTCTGGCCTTCCTGATTATCTTCCTGATTGCGATTGGCATTTACGAGATCATTGTATTAAACCTGCAACTCATTATTGACAAATCACCGGTTTATGTTTCCAACTTCAAATCGATGATTGCCAACCTGAAAACGCTGGAAGGATTCGAAGTGATACAGGAAAGAATACTGGAGGCAGTGTCATCGTTTAACATTCAGCCCCTGTTAACCGGGTTGCTTAACAGCCTCACCAACATTGCCGGAAATATTTTCATCATCATTATTTACGTGGCTTTTTTGCTGGTGGAGGAGAAATTTTTTACAAAAAAGCTGAGTCTCTGGGTAAAAGATCCGGCACAGCTGAAAAAGGTTACGGCTATTATTGACCAGGTTGCGCAAGCTACCCGTAAGTATATATCAATAAAGACACAAATGAGTGTGTTAACAGGATTACTCAGTTACGTTATCCTGCTGGTGTTTGATGTTGATTTCCCGGTGTGGTGGGCATTTCTGATTTTTTTATTGAACTACATACCGTACATCGGTTCTTTTTTTGCTACCCTGCTTCCGGCTGTTTTTGCCATGTTTCAGTTTCAGTCGTTCTGGATTTTTTTGTGGCTGTTCCTGGCCATCCAGGCCGTTCAACTGTTGGTTGGCAACGTACTGGAACCCAAAATAATGGGGCGCACCCTTAATCTCAGCCCACTGGGTGTGTTGCTTGCGTTAACTTTTTGGGGGGTTATCTGGGGGGTTTTAGGTATGATTCTGTCGGTACCCATTACTTCCGTAATGGTAATTACCTGCGCCCGCTTTGAACAAACAAGATTTATTGCGATCTGGTTATCAGAGACTGGCGATGTGGAACAATAAGCGGCTGGTTTTAAAGTAAAAAGGCCGCCATTGCTGACAGCCTTTATATTTTGCAGTTTCAAATCAATTACCGGAACGTAAATCCCAGCCCAGCGGTAACCGAACTATACTCCTGAATGGTGTAATCGCCATAAAGATAAAAGGCTAACAAGTTAATCCTGAAGCCCACATCAAAGCGCATGCTGTTGTTTTTAAATGTAGCCGAATACGGATTGGTTAAATCAAATTCAGCAGCAGTGTTGTTAAAAAATGTATAACTGCCCTGCACATCGGCTGTTGTTTTAACACCATTAAAGCCCACACCGCCAAATACGGTTAATATGGCTATCTTCTTTGAAATAAGTGCCTCGAACAAGTAGGCATTGAATTTATAGATGGCTTCTTGCCGTGTTCCGGCAGTTGCCGGAGGAAATTCCGTGGCCAGTGCCGACAAATCTGTAACGCCTTCAAACGTTGTAAAGCCAGCCATTACCGACAAATCGAACGGAAGCATTTTTATGCCGGGGATGTGCTGCTTAATATCGTGGCGAAGACCCAGGCCGAAAAGTTTTGTTTCGGTGCTTCCCACTGAAATTTTAGGAACAAACCGTACCATTACATCCGTACCCTTTATCAGTCCAACCCCTACTTGTAGCATAGGGGCGCCAATTGGTGCTACTTTAAGGTTCTCCCGCAACGCCAGGCCTTCCGGACCACTGAAGGAGTCATCGGGGTCAATGATGTTGCCCGGGGAGTTTGTATTTCCGTCACCATCCAAATCGTAATTAAAGTAGTAGGTGGTCCGGTCATTTGGGCCGATTATGGTTGGCGCATTCTTACCTGGGTTTGTTGTATTGGCAAAACCCGCGATGTTTTCGAAATTGAGTTTGGACGGATCGAAGCGGTCTTGCGATGATGGAATGAATACCGGTGTAAGCGAGAGGTTGATATCAAAGCCACCAAGTTTGTGTGGCTTGGCGGTGTGGAACCACCCCCCGTTCAGCGCATAAGAAAAGCCTTCGATAAACGGGTTAATGTAGGCTGTGATTAACTTTCCGCCATCAGTTTTATTAGCTTGTAAAAAGCGCACAATATCATCTTCATTCTGAGCATGTAATGAAAATGGTATTGCCGCAGCAATAACAAAGATGAATACCAACTTTACTATTTTGTTCATATCAATGGAATTTCGGTTCAATAATATCCTTCATTCTAAATTAGGAATTTTGGTAATCGCAATCCGCCAAAATACCAAAATTATCTTCAAATACAGGGTAATAGGCCTTACTCTTCCTATTTTTGATGGTTAATGACCGTGTTTATTTATAACCTGCTTATCACCCTGCTCAGGGGGCTTTATTACCTTGCCGGTTTTTTCAACGCCAAAGCCGATGCCTTTAATTTCGGACGCAGGAATTTTTTCAGGCGGTTTAGCGGCCAACTGGCCTCCAACAATGCTCCGCTGGTGTGGGTGCATTGTGCTTCGCTCGGTGAATTTGAACAAGGCCGGCCGGTGATCGAAAAACTTAAAGAAGAATTTCCCGACCATAAAATTCTGTTAACATTTTTTTCACCCTCCGGCTATGAGGTGCGCAAAAATTACCCCAAGGCCGATTATATTTTTTACCTGCCGTGGGATACCCAGGGAAATGCTTCCCGGTTTATCGAAATCAGCAAACCGATACTGGCAATTTTTGTGAAGTATGAGTTCTGGTACCACTACGCATCGGAACTGAACAGAAGAAAAATTCCCCTGCTTTCCATTTCAGCCATTTTCAGGCCGGATCAGTTTTTCTTTAAGGCTACCGGCAAATTCTACCGGAACATGCTGCGGTACATCAATCATTTCTTTGTTCAGAATGATGAATCGGTGCGCTTGCTGAAATCCATCGGCATCACCAACGTTACACGGGCAGGCGATACCCGGTTCGACCGGGTGAACCAACTGGTTAAGCAAGGTGAGGAGATACCGGTTGCAAAAGGTTTTAAAGGAAATGACAAGGTCATGATTATTGGAAGTTGCTGGCCCGAAGACCTTGAAGTATTGATTCCGTTCATCAACGAGAATTATTTCCACCTGAAATTTATTGTTGCACCACACGAAGTTACTGAGGCCTTTATGAGCAACTTCGAAAAGGCAGTAAATGCAAAAACCATCCGGTATTCAAAAGCCGGGGCAAGCCTGGATGAATACCACATCCTGATGATCGACAATGTGGGGATGTTAGGAAAACTTTACCGGTACGGGGAGTTTGCCTTTATAGGGGGTGCATTTGGCAAAGGGCTTCACAATATACTTGAAGCGGCATGCTATGGCATTCCCATTTTTTTCGGTAACCGGAATTTCCAGAAATTCCAGGAAGCGGTTGACCTGATTAACCGTGGAGGCGCGTTTGAAGTTGCCGATTACCGGGATTTAAAAACGAAGTACGAAATGGTGAACCTGCCTCAGAATTTCTTACTGGCCTGCGAAGTAACGCGGCTGTACGTGGAAGAGAACCTGGGGGCAACAGAAAAAATCATGAAGCACTGCCGAAATCTGTTGAAGCCATGAAAGGCCGGGTGATGCGTTCAACCGGTTCGTGGTACGATGTTCTCATGGAGGATGGGGTAAAACTCCGGTGCCGCATCCGCGGCAAAATACGGCTGGAAGGGATTAAAGAAACCAACCCCGTAGCAGTAGGCGATTATGTTGATGTAGAGCCGGAAAGTAATGAAGGCATCATTACCTCCATCCTTCCGCGAACCAATTACATTGTACGCCAGTCAGTAAAAAAAACCGGGCATGCCCATGTTATTGCGGCCAATATTGACCAGGCTATGGTAGTGGCCACTATGGTAATGCCGCGGACTTCGGCCGGTTTTATCGATCGCTTCCTGGTAGCAGCCGAGTCTTTCCGCATTCCGCAGGTAATTGTTTTTAATAAAAAAGACCTGCTCGACAACGAATCGCAACGCCATCAAAACAACCTCATACAAATTTACAAGCCACTGGGCGTAACGTGCATCGTAACAAGCGCTCTTGAAAATCTGCAACCGGAAATTGAAAAATTACTTCACGGAAAAACCACCCTTATTGCCGGGCACTCGGGTGTGGGTAAATCCACGCTCATCAATAAACTTTCGCCTGCCATCAACCAAAAAGTAAGCGAAGTTTCGGATTTCACCAAAAAAGGAACACACACCACCACGTTTGCCGAAATGTTTCGATTGGATGAAACCACATTTATTATTGATACACCAGGCATAAAAGAGTTCGGACTCATTGATATGACACCGGAAGAACTTTCGGATTACTTTCCGGAAATGCGCGACCTGCGGCTAACCTGCAAATTCGGATCGCGCTGCCTGCATATTAATGAACCAAAGTGTGCCATAAAAGAAGCCGTTGCCCGAGAAACCATTGCGCGCAGCCGCTACGAAAGTTACCTGAGTATCCTTACGGGCGAGGATACCCGGAAATAATTCTTTCTGTTATTCAGGATAAATCAGTTCCTTATTCCGGTTCCACAACCGGAAATATTTTTTCACCATATCAATGTTCAGCAACTTTATATTCAACCGCATTTCGTACAAGATGCGCTTCGACAATGCCTCCTGCTCCGCTCGGGTGCGATTGAGGTTCATGATCTTTTCACACACCGTGTAGGTGGTGGCCGATTCACGGCTGAATAACCTGAACTGCTTTTGGCTTTTTGCCGATGGCACCACCCGTTTTTTAACCAGTACTTCTGGCGTGTAGGCATACCTGCTTTGGCGGGATGACCGAATCCAGAAATCAAAGTCTTCATAACTGAGGGTTTCATCATACCCGCCAAGCACCTCCAGCACGCTTCGCCTGAACAGCATAGTAGGCGGACAGATGAAATACCGCCTTATCAACTCTATATATATATCGCCCGCAGGGATGGTTTCGTGCGGGTAGTTATGCGAATGGTTGAAAAGATGTTTCCCTGATGCATCAATGTACTCGGCATCGCTGAAATGAACGCCATATGAAACGCCAAGTCGTTCCAGCTCGGCAACACCTTTAGCTACCCGGTCGGGCAAAAGCACGTCATCTGCTGCCAGGTCAATGATAAAACTGCCGGAAACCAAGTTTAATGCCCGGTTAAACGCTTTGCAGTGTCCAATATTTGTTGCCAGTAAAAATGTTTTGATGGATGGCGCTTGCTGCGCCAAAGCGGTAATGCGCTGGGCGCTGTCGTCCGTGCTGGCATCATCAACAACCAGTAATTCAATGTTGGGATAGGTTTGGTTCAGCACCGATTGAACCGCTTCTTCTACGAAGCGGCCGTGGTTATAGCACAGGCAAATTACCGAAACCAGCGGAGCGGCCATAGGTCAGCATTGCTTGGTAAAGGTGTATTTTGGCGATGGCCTGGCGCCCAATCGCATTTTAAAATCAAGCAGCGGAAAGTTAAGCTTGCCGTGGATGGATGATGTACCCAGGTCGAGCAGGGCTAACCGGTGGTCCCGGCAGTACTGATACTCACTCTCAATTAACATAACAGCCGGACTGAGTGAATCATAGTTGGCATGATGGTCGGAATAAAAATTGTAAAGCACGTTATCGGTAACCCGGATGGCGATGGAGGCAGCCGCCAGGTTATCCTGGTCGAAAACACCAAACAAAATAAACCTATCGTGAAATTTTTGCACCACGTTGTTCACTTCCTCCAGCGTCATCGAAAGCGAATAATGTTTTTGCTGGCGGCATTGCCATATAAAAGAATAGACCATCTCCAGGTTTTCTGCATGAATAAGCCGTGTAGTCAACTCAGCCTCACGTGCCTGCCTCAATTTTCGGCTTTCCCATGAATCAACAATTTCGGCAAATGGCTTTTCTGTTACCGGAATAAGGGAACTAATCTCAGCCTGCTGAACCGTGTAGTTCAGGTTAAGCAGTAAGGGCATCAGTACCTGGTGCTGCCCGGGAAAGTACCCGGCCGGTGCTTCTTTTAGCAGAATATGACCGATCTGCTTTTTTTTCAGCTCTTCCTCTGTAAACAATATAAAATCGAACAAAACTTCGGGGGGTAGTTTTTCCGAAAACAGGTACGAACCGAAGGGCGCCCGCAATGGACTTGCGGCCAACCGGCCCTCGCAATGGAAATGGACCTCGGAATAAAGTTTCCTCGTTTTTTCATGGAGAACAAAGAACGACCTCCAGCCCATTTGGTTCTGCAAACCACGGTGCTCCGGTAAATGAAACAGGCTTATCGGGTACTCACAACCCAAATAACTGTCAGGCTTAGTACTATGAAATGAATAGGCGCTCAATGCAAGGCTTTCGAAAAATGTAACTATCGGAGGAAGATAATACCTATTATATAAAATCTTATCATTACGAATGCCTGTTTACCAAACAAGCTTAAGCCCATCCGGCTCATAATGTGCAAGCTGGCTGTCGTGGCTAATAAGTACCATATTATTACGGATAGCCTGCCAAACCAGCATCCGATCAAACGGATCAGTATGGTACTTTGGTAGTCTATAAAAACTTAAAGCATCTTCATTTTTAAATTCCAGTGTTTGCAGTTGTAAACCCTTTGCTTTCGTCAAAAGCTCTTCCGGCTTAATCCCTTCTAACGTAATCTTACCTAATCCGTATTTAATGGATATCTCCCAAAATATTACCGGACTTATGTAAACATCTTCGTTGCACATCACAATTTCCTTACACCGATCGGATAGTTTGGCCGGGCTGATTAATGCCCATAGAAAAATATGTGTATCCAGGAGGTATTTCATGATTTCAGAAACTCCTCATCGGTAATTTTCCAATCGCCTTCAAAAGTAATCGTGGCCTTACCTTCCAAAGGTCCTAATTTACGTTTGAACTGCCGGGTGTTCTTTATCGGGGAAACCTTGAAAATCTTATTCTTCTTTCGGCCGTATGAAACAATAAATTCCTCGCCCTTTAAAATCCGTTCGATAAAAAAGGCCATTTTCTCTTTAAACTCTCCAACAGAAATTACTTTCACGAAAGTAAAACTATACCAAACTTGACAACTTGTCAAGTTATGGTTTTTACTTTAGCCCAATCCTTTATTTGCCAGCAGATGGTGCCCGTAGTCAGGTGGTTACCCTTTTCATCATGGATTTTTACAACACATAAAACTTCCACGGCATCCTGCAGCATGAGGGGCGAATAAATCTTTTCATTCAACCATTCCTCCGAAATTGAAAACGCGGCATAGGCATGCGTTTTTCCCTGGTAGTGGTAGTCCATCTCCAGCCGTTTCATAATCAGCCGGTACTTCTTTGGATCAAGCCGGGAAACCAACAAAAACCCCGTAGTAAATTCCGATACCGTAGCCAGTGCGCAGGCAT
>JAGUUF010000339.1 GCA_020063545.1 Cytophagales bacterium | reverse complement strand
GAAATCCCTTCGGGATTCGTTCAAACAAAATCGACCCTGAAAGGGTCAACGGTTTATAGAATGAATATCGTTCGTTTATCATCTACGACCCCGAAGGGGTCGCACAATTCATCTGTCATGAATTTCTATAAACCTGAAATCCCTACGGGATTAAATACTAAACAACATTATGCTGCAAAATAATTCTACGCTAAAATCGCTTATAGACAAGCTCTGGCAAAACTTTTGGGAAGGCGGCATTGCCAACCCCTTAACCGCCATTGAGCAAATTACCTACCTGATTTTTATGAAGCGTTTGGACGATTTGGAAGCCAAACGGGAACGGGATGCCGAGTTTACGGGCGAAAAATACACCAGCCGTTTCAAAGGCAAGTTTCAAATTCCGGGCAGCAACGAAAGCATTGACAAAAACGAATTGCGTTGGAGTGTATTTAAACACAAGCCCGCAGACGAAATGCTGATGCATGTGCAAATGAAAGTGTTTCCGTTTTTGAAAGACCTGAACGGAGAAACTTCACCTTTTACCAAACACATGGCAAACGCTGTGTTCATTATGCCCAAAGCCAGTTTGCTGGTTTCGGCCATCAACATTGTGGAAGACATTTTCAAGGAAATTGAAAAAGATGCCACCGAGGGCGGACATGCGTTTCAGGACATACAGGGCGATGTGTATGAAATGCTCTTGAGTGAAATTGCCACGGCAGGTAAGAACGGACAGTTCCGCACACCACGCCACATCATAAAACTGATGGCCGAACTGGTGGCTCCGCAACTGGGGCAACGCATTGCCGACCCTGCTTGCGGTACAGGCGGTTTCTTGTTGGGGGCGTATCAATACATCCTCACCGATTTGGTGCGGAAAAAAGACCCAGCCAAACTGAGCAAAGACGAAGACGGTTTTGAACGTGCCGCCATCAGTGCCGTGCTGACGCAACAGGTAAAAACCATTTTAGACCAAAGTTTTGTGGGGTATGACATTGACACCACCATGGTGCGTTTGGGTTTGATGAACATGATGATGCACGGCATTGACGAACCCAAAATTGACTACAAAGACACCCTGAGCAAAAGCTACAACGAAGACAGCCGGTTCGACATCATTATGGCGAACCCGCCTTTTACGGGCAATATTGACAAAGGCGACATTAACGAAGGGCTGAAACTGCCCACCACCAAAACCGAACTGCTGTTTGTAGAACGCATTTTTAACATGCTGAAAATGGGCGGAACGGCAGCCGTGATTGTGCCCAGCGGTGTAATACAAAACAGCGGTAAGACCTTTGAAGCACTGCGGAAACTGATTATTGAAAAAGCCGAACTGAAAGCCGTGATTGCCGTGCCCAGCGGAGTGTTTAAACCATACGCTGGCGTAAGCACCGCCATTTTGATTTTTACCAAAGGTGGAGAAACCAACAACGTGTGGTTTTACGACATGCGGGCAGACGGCTACACCTTAGACGACAAGCGAAACAAAATTGCCGAAAGCGATTTGCCCGACATTGTGCAACGCTACAAAGCAAGAGACCCCAAAAAAGACAGCGACCGAAAGCTGAAATACTTTATGGTGCCCAAAAAGGAAATTGTAGAAAACAACTACGACCTGAACCTGAGCACCTACAAAGAAGAAGTGTATGAAGAAGTAGTGTATGAAAAACCGGATGTGATTTTCGGAAAATTAGAAACCATTGAAGCCGATATTCAAAAAGGATTGGCGGAATTAAAATCGTTAGTTCATGGATAAAACAAAAAATTTTCTTTCAGCTATTAATATTCAGGGAGGTGATGTACGACCCCTTTGGGGTCGCAGGTTTGTAGCTATGTCCATAGCTACAAACATAGGACTCCTTCGGAGTCCAACAGGGCTGTGTTATAAATTAAAAGCCATTGAAGCCGATATCCAAAAAGGCATTAACGAATTAAAACAACTGGTGTGAAATGAAGGAATTAAAAATTTCTGAGTTTGCAGATGTTGTCACAGGTGGAACGCCTTCCACATCTGTTAAAGAATATTGGGAGAACGGAAAAATTCCTTGGTTAAATTCTGGGGAATTAAATAAGGGCTACATCTACAATGCAGAAAATTTCATCACAGAGGCAGGCTTAAAAAATAGCTCGACTAAAATGATGCCAGCAAACACAGTATTAATTGCATTAACAGGGGCTACTTGTGGTTTGAGTGCGATTACGAAAATTGAGGCGTGTGCCAATCAATCTGTTACCGGAATTTTACCTTCAAATAACCATATTCCCGAATATTTATTTCACTATTTAAGAAGACAGCGTCAAAGAATTTTAGATAAAGCTTGGGGAAATGCACAACCACACATAAGTCAGGCATTCGTAAAGAACTTTAAGGTTCCCCTCCCCCCACTTCCCGACCAACTCCACATCGCCAATATTTTAAGCAAAGCCGAAAACCTGATAGCCCAACGCAAAGAAAGCATCCGCCTGCTGGATGAATTTTTGAAAAGCACGTTTTTGGAGATGTTTGGGGATGCAGTAAATAATGAGAAGAAATGGAATAAATCGGAATTAAAGAATTACTCAAAAGTGAGAATAGGTCCTTTTGGTAGTTTGTTACATAGAGAAGATTATGTTCAGAATGGTGTCCCGTTAGTTAATCCAAGCCACATTAGCGAAGGGAAAATTTTTATTGACCCTGAATTGACAATTTCAAAAGACAAAATGAAAGAACTTTCTGCATACGTGATGCATGAGGGTGATGTTGTTTTAGGCAGACGTGGCGAAATTGGAAGATGTGCAGTGGTTACCAAAAAGGAAGATGGCTACTTATGCGGAACGGGTAGTATTTTTATCAGACCAACAGCCGAATTAAATCCTATTTTCCTTTATAACATAATTTCTTCTGCTTCAATGCGGAAGGTTTTAGAAAATTCGGCTAAAGGTATAACGATGAAGAATTTGAACTCTGGAATAATTGAAAATTTGAAAATTCCAGTTCCGCCAATAGAAATACAAACCCAATTTGCCCACATCGTAGAAAAAACAGAAACCCTCAAAACCCAATACCAGCAAAGCTTGCAGGAGTTGGAAAATTTATACGGCAGTTTAAGCCAAAAGGCGTTTCGGGGGGAACTAGCAACTCCACAAATGGTGTGACCCCGAAGGGGTCAAATGTTTATAGAACAAATGAACATCCACAACCCTGCGACCCCAATGGGGTCGAACATGGTGTAAAATAATAAATGCGAAACCGCACAACCCAACACGACAAAGACAATGACAGCAAAACTCAACAACGACAATGGGTTGCAACATCGGACAGACAGAAGCCCTACTGGTAACATGCGTTTGGCGTCATGCGGGGTGAAGTGCTTAAATTCAGGTGCAGTTTTTCAAATCAACTATAGTGCTGGGTTGACAG
This sequence comes from Cytophagales bacterium, assembly GCA_020063545.1. Taxonomy (GTDB): domain Bacteria; phylum Bacteroidota; class Bacteroidia; order Cytophagales; family Cyclobacteriaceae; genus UBA2336. The sequence continues at coordinate 21,297 of JAGUUF010000339.1, read as the reverse complement.
TTTTGTGCTCCGAAATCCCGCACGAACGCCAAGCGCAAAACCGTTGGGCGTAATTATAAAACGACATTACAATGAATAAAAAATTAAATAGGGGACAGTTATTTGACTTTCTATCAACTTACGAAGACGAGTCTGAATTTGATAAACTATTTGAAGAACACGGACTACCAAAACGTGACAAAAAAGCAATACTTCATTTTTATACTCTCTTTTTCATAATTAAGACAAACAACACATTGAGATTTTACTCAATAACAGAAGACTTTCTATTTGACTTTCCCAAAAACGAAATACCAAAGCAATTACTTGACATTTTTGACCTTACATTCTCCGCAGAGTCTTGTAAGCCGCAGAGTCCCGAAGCGGAGGCTCTGCGGGGAAGAGAACAGAAACGAATGGACGTTATAATTCAACTTATCAGAAACAACAAAAGAACTGTAACTGTTGGACAAGCGGACAATAACCAGGTTTCTGATTATTATAAAATCGAAATCTTAAAATAGACGGACTATGCAATACGTTGGATATGCTTTGGTGTTAGTACACATGTTTCTTTTCCTTTGGTCGACTGGTGGTATGGTAGAATTGTTTTCTGCAAAAGTTCCCTGGACACCCTATACTAACCTGGACTTTCCTAAATGGCTTCTGCCCATTCATTGGGGTTCTGTCATTATTACCTCGACAGGATTTTTGCTTGGATATTTCACTCACTGGAATAAAACCCCGGAGTTTATGCTTGCAACATATACTATGCTGTTTACTATCTGTGTCATTGAGACCTTTGGTTTTATGACTAGCCCGACAAAGTATGTTGCAATGGTAGCTGAGTTGGTTACGTACACAGTTATATTGACGATATTGTTTAAACACAACTATTTTGTTGACTACTTTGTCTGACTGACAGAAAAAATGAAAAACATTACGAGTTGAAATTAAATGACAACGAGTGAAGCCCGAAACCGTTAGTTCATTTGATATCAATATGCCAAATCATCGCATCCTGTTTACAGCGCTTGCCATTTTTAATATAGGCATGGTTGGTTGCCCTATCAGGCCGTCAACTACAAGAATGGATACGGAAGAAAATGCACCTACTGCCTGGACGGCCAGTTGGAGTTATGACGACAGGTTTGTTGCTGTGGGTAACAGCGAAGGGGAACTGGCCATCTACGAAACCACCGATTGGACAAAAATTAAAAGCTGGAATTTTAAAGCAACCACAATTACAAAAACTGAATGGAATCCTGGTGCCCCGATTCTGGCAGTAGCAGCCTTTTCGCATGACGAAAAAACCTCAATTATACAGTTGTACGACATAAGCAAGAACCACATCATCAAAAACCTGCCTGATACCGTACAGGGAAGGGGCGTTAGCTGGAGTCCGTCAGGCGAGGAAGTGGCTTACGTAGGAAAAAACGGAAGAATCACCATCTTCACAAAAAATGGTGAGGTACTGAAGACCTTATCGTTCAGCAACCCGGGTGGGTTGTTTGATATTGACTGGCATCCAGTGAATGGCCAACTAGTAGCTGTTGAAGAAGACATTTTCTTAATTGATATTGACAGGGATAGACTGCTGGCAACCATTGATGATGGTACAAAAAGCAAAGGAATTCTGGCTTGCCGATGGCATCCGTCTGGTAAATTTTTTGTTACGGGCGACTACGGACATGAAAGCGAGGGCGGAGAACCGTCCTGCCTGAAATACTGGACCAGGGAGGGCACGCTTCTCAAATCGATAAAGGAAAGCAAGTCGGAATACAGGAATATTTCGTGGAGGAGAGATGGCAAATACCTGGCGGCCGCGACAGATGTGCTATTGGTACTTACCGAAAATGGAGACGTAATCAGCAAAACCAAATTCGATGACAACAACTTGTGGGGAATAGATTGGAATAACAATGGCGATAAAATTATCTCCAGCGACCAGGCGGGTAATATCCGGGTAACCGATAGTGAAGGAAAGATTTTGCAACGATTTGCGCAATAGGCCTGCTATCGCTGCGGTAGTAGTTATTGGAATGAATGTGAGATGACGGGGCGGGTAATTCAATTTTAGATAATATGAGAACTGGTTATTTGGTTTTGCTGCTGGTACACGGATTAATCCATCTGCCTGGTTTTGTAAAGGCGTTTGGTATTGCTGAGGTAAAGCAGCTTACATCAGCTGTTTCGAAAATGTCGGGGATGCTTTGGTTAGTAAGCGCTGTTTTGTTTTTAGGTGCTGCACTGTTGCTGTTGCTAAAGAATAACCACTGGTGGCTTGTTGGTTTCATTGCCTTAGCGATCTCCCAGGCACTTATTTTTGGTTTATGGGATTCAGCTAAATTTGGAACAGTTGCTAATGCAGTCATACTGATTGGGTGTATCATTGGCTACGCTACATGGAATTATCACCGGAAGTATGAGCGCGATGTAAAAAAGGGTTTACAACAACCGGAATATTTCGGAAAGGTTATCCTCACAGAAAAGGACCTTGAACCGCTTCCTGAACCGGTAAAAAAATATCTTCGGTACACGGGTTCGGTTGGCAAACCCAGGGTAAATAACTTTACAATTGTGTTTACCGGGAAAATCAGGAAGGACGAACAGTCGGAGTGGATGCCGTTTACGTCAGAGCAATATAATTTTATGCAAAATCCTACCCGTTTGTTTTTTATGAATGCGGTTATGAAGCGCCTTCCTGTAGCCGGGTATCATGCCTACGTAAATGGAGAAGCTTTTATGGACATCAGGCTTTTTTCGCTGATAAAAGTCCAGTTCCGGGATGGCGATGACATGAATAAAGCCGAAACGGTTACTTTTTTTAACGACATGTGCTGCATGGCGCCTGCCACGTTAATTGACAAACGGATTTCATGGCAAAGCATTGACGAAAATACAGTGGGGGCAACCTTTACCACCAATGGCATAACGGTAACGGCTGAATTGTTTTTCAATGAAGCAGGGCAGTTAATTAATTTCAAATCGAACGACAGGTATAATGCTGATGCCGGGAAAGGGTTGCCGTGGGCAACTCCGCTTAAGGAATACAGGGAAGTAAATGGGTATAAATTGGCCGGTTATGCGGAGACCATTTACACGTATCCCGACCGGGAATTGTGCTACGGAACGTTTGAAGTAAAATCAGTCCACTATAATGTTAATCAATAAATGAAACCGAAATCGCATCAGGCAAAAAAAGAAAGCCCGGCCCCAAAACGTGAAAGTACCAACAGCCGCATCGCACGAATGCCATTCGCTTCGGTTTATCCGCACTATGTAACAAAAGTTGAAAAGAAAGGGAGGACGAAAGCGGAATTACACCGGGTTATTGAATGGTTAACCGGCTTTGACGAGAAGAAACTGAAAAAAGTAATTGATGACAAAATAGCGTTCGAAGAATTCTTTGCGCAGGCCCGGTTAAATCCCAACGCCCGCCTGATTACGGGTGTAATCTGCGGGTACCGCATTGAAGAAATTGCCGACCCGTTGCACCGGAAGGTAAGGTACCTCGATAAACTGGTAGACGAACTGGCCAAAGGCAGGGCCATGGAAAAAATTTTGCGAACTTAGCAGCCTGCTAATCCTGCAAGCAGAACCATCGTCAGGGCGATCCTTCTTCCACTCCTCAGAATTGATTTTTAGTATTTACCTTTAAGAGGGATAACCATGCGGATATTACTCATTGAAGACGAACCCTCCGTATCCTCCTTCATTCGCAAAGGACTGGAAGAGAACGGCATGCTGGTGGCCCAGGCGTTTGACGGCACCACCGGGCTTACCCTTGCCCTGCGCGAAGAGTTCGATGCCATCATCCTGGATGTGGTGATGCCCGGCATAAACGGCCTTGAAGTTTGCAGGCAGTTGCGCGCACAACAGGGAATGAAAACACCCATCCTGATGCTTACCGCGCTCGGCACCACCGAAGATATTGTTGACGGGTTAACCATTGGGGCGGATGACTATTTACCCAAGCCGTTTAAATTTAAAGAACTGCTTGCCCGGCTTAACGCCCTGGTGCGCAGAAAAAAGGCGGTTGACCAGGTGCTTACCGCAGCCGACCTGGAACTGCACCGCGAATCGAAAGAAGTTTTCCGGGATAAGAAACTGATTGAACTTACCGCCCGCGAGTTCAGGCTGCTGGAATACCTGCTGGTGAACAAAAACCGTGTGCTTTCACGCAGCGACATCCTGGAGAATGTATGGGATGTTACGCACGACCTGGGCACCAACGTGGTGGATGTGTACATTAATTACCTGCGAAAAAAAGTTGATGCCGATTTTCCGGTGCCGCTTATTAAAACGGTGGTGGGCATGGGCTATACCATTAAGGATACATAGCCGTGAAGCTCAGGGATAAACTTACCTTCTTTTTCAGCCTGGCCACGGCCCTGCTACTGCTGGCGTTTGGTTTATCGGTGTACTTTTTTTCAGCGCAATACCGCAAAACCGAGTTCTACAACCGGCTGCTCAAGCGGGTGGATATTACCGAAAAGATGTTCCTTGAAAAGGATAGTTTTACCCCCGAAGCGTACGAGCTTATCCGGGGTCAGTTTCTCAATACCCTTCCCGATGAGACGGAAGAAGTAGTTCCGCTTTCTGAAGGCTGGCAGCAAAAACTTTCTGTATCCTACCCGGATGATTTCCTCCGGTCATTACAGGAAAATGAGGAAGCCTATTTTTTTGAAGATGACCGGCAGGGGGCAGGAAGATTATTTCACCTGGCTGGTGGCGACTATGCCGTGATGATTACCGCGGTAGACAGGGTGGGCATCAGCATGCTGGCTAACCTCCGAACCATACTGGTGCTGGCCATCGTTATCAGCATTGTTATCATGACGGTAATGAGCCATTACCTTTCCGGCAGAATTCTTCAACCCATCTCGGAACAAATCAAAAAAGCCAACACCATCAGCGACAAAAACCTGCACGAACGCCTGCGCGTGTTTAATCCCGATGACGAGATGGGGCAACTGGCCATCGCGTTTAACCGCCTGCTCGACCGGATTGACCTGGCGTTTAACGCACAGAAACTTTTCGTAGCCAACGCCTCGCACGAAATCCGCAACCCGCTTACGGCCATCATCGGTGAAACGGATGTGGCCCTGGAAAAAAACCGGGAAGTGACCGAGTATAAAGAGGCCCTGGCCCGCATCCAAACCGAGGCTGAACGGTTAAACCGGCTGGTGAATAACCTGCTTCAACTATCGGCTATCAGTTCAAACCTCAGCGAAATCAAACGCGATACACTTGCCATGAATAGCATGGCCGAGGAAGCGGTTGCTGCGTACCGGCACATTAACCCCGAATGCCGGGTTACGCTTTCGCTAAGCAATCACAACCCCCGGGTTAGCGGCAATAAAAATTTACTGCAAACAGCGCTCGTAAACCTGCTCGACAATGCCTCCAAGTTTTCGGGCAATGCCGAAGTAACCTTTTCCGTTGAGAAAATGCTTGACGAGGTTGAGTTAACCATTACCGACCAGGGTGTTGGCATACCGGCTGAGGATATACCGAAAATAACCCAGCCGTTCTTCCGGTCCGAAAATGTGCGTAAAATCCGGGGTACCGGTATCGGCATCCCCTTAACGGTGCGGATTATTGAACTGCACCATGGCAAATTCGAGGTGAAGTCAAAACTCAACGAAGGAACTGTTGTAAAAGTGGTGCTGCCCTGCATTTAGGCAAGTGTGCCCAGCTATATTCTAATGATTTTCTAATCCCTGTCTAATACCAGCTTAATGCCCGGGCGCTACTTTCATGCCTTACTAAAGGCGCTTATGAAAGTACCGTTATCGTTGCCCGCAGGCTTCTTTGCCAACATCAAGAGCGATTTTCCTGCCGCGATGGTGGTGTTTTTTGTTGCGGTACCCTTATGCCTGGGTATTGCCCTGGCCAGCGGTGCCCCGTTATTCTCCGGAATCATTGCGGGTGTTGTGGGCGGTATTGTTGTGGGCTCCATCAGTAACTCAAGCCTGGGTGTTAGCGGTCCGGCAGCCGGCCTTACGGTTATTGTTCTTTCATCCATACAACAACTGGGTGCATTCGAGATTTTCCTGGTAGCCGTGGTGCTGGCGGGGTTGTTCCAGATTGTGCTGGGATTACTCCAGGCCGGCATAATCGGGTATTACTTTCCAACATCGGTAATTAAAGGCATGCTTACGGCTATCGGCATCATTATTATTTTAAAGCAGATACCCCATGCGTTCGGTTACGATGCCGATTACGAAGGCGACATGTCGTTTGTGCAGGCCGATGGCGAAAATACGTTCAGCGAGTTGCTGAACATGTTCGGTTACATAACACCGGGTGCCGTGGTGGTTACCGTCCTGTCAATGGCCATCCTGTTTTTGTGGGAAACAAACCTCAGTAAAAGGTTCCCGATCTTCAGGCTTATCCAGGGGCCGCTAGTGGCCATTCTGGTTGGTGTGGCCTACCAGCTTGTAACAAAAGCGTATTTCCCGTTATGGTCGCTGGAAGAAAAGCACCTGGTAAGCGTGCCGGTGGCATCATCGCTGTCAGGTTTTTTCAGCAACTTTTCATTTCCGGCATTCGGTTCAATACTAAACCCCGATGTATGGGTTGTTGCCATAACGCTTGCCGTTGTAGCCAGCGTTGAAACACTGCTTTCGGTTGAGGCAACCGATAAGCTGGATCCCTACAAGCGAACAACCAACACCAACCGCGAGTTGGTGGCACAGGGAAGCGGCAACCTGGTGAGCGGCCTCATTGGCGGGCTGCCGGTAACCCAGGTTATCATCCGCAGTTCGGCCAACATCCAGTCGGGTGGAAAAACAAAATTGTCGACCATCCTTCACGGGTTCATGCTGCTGATTTGTGTGGTGGCCATCCCGACAATACTAAACCTTATTCCGTTAGCTGTTTTGGCGGCTATTCTCTTCTCGGTAGGCTATAAACTGGCTAAGCCTGCAACCTTCAAAAAGATGTATGAATTGGGGTGGAGTCAGTTTCTGCCCTTTATGGCCACCATTGCGGGCGTGGTGTTTACTGATTTGCTGAAAGGTATTGGTATCGGCATGGTGGTGGCCGTCATCATCATCCTGCGGAACAGCTACAAAAATTCGCACTTCCTGCATAAAGAATCGGATGCCAACGGCAACCGGATAAAAATGACGCTTGCCGAGGAAGTTATTTTCCTGAACAAAGGTTCGATTGCGCGGGAACTCAGCCAGATTGCTCCCGGAACAGAAGTAACCATTGATATGAGTAAGTCGGTTACGATTGATCATGATGTGATGGAGCTGATTAAGGAATTTAAGGAAGGGGCCAAATCAAAGAATATTACAGTTGAGGTGATCGGAAGGAATGGTAAAGCGCCCGGGAAACCTGAATTGAAAATGGAATTGGAACTTCAACGCAATTAAAACCGGTGAGAATACATGTACGGTGTTTTAGCCGGGCAAATGATTTTGGTTTAGGACAGGCAGGAGTAACGGGCGGCACGTTGTGCCGCCCGCCTGCATTTTTAATGGGACTTAAAAACTCCAGTTTTTTATCTGGTCAAGAAAAGCCCCGAGCGAAGGCGGGTAAAGTATGGCGCAGTACACCACACCGAAAAGCGCCCCGTACAGGTGGGCATCGTGATTGATGCGGTCGGCCGACCGCTTACCCTGCACATACGAGTAAATGAGGTAGGCTATGCCGAGGATAAACCCGGGAAAACAAAGCACACCGTAAAAGCAGATATCTTCTAATGGTAAAAACAGGATGAACGCAAAAATCACGGCAGCCACTCCGCCTGATGCGCCAAGCGAATTGTAGGCAGGATTGTTCTGGTGCTTAAACAGGGTGGGAACATCTGAAAATACAATGGCCAGCAGGTATAGCACAATGAAGTAAACCCCACCGAAACTCCCGAAAATGTAGGAGAACAGCACTTCAACTGCCGATCCGAAAAAGTAAAACGAGAACATATTGAACAACAGGTGTATGTGGCTGCCATGCACAAACCCGGAGGTGAGCATACGGTAATACTGCCCCCGCTTTACTACCAGGTAGGGGTTCATGATAAAGCCCGATAATACAGCAGGCTGGCGCCAGGCATAAAAACTTATGCCGGTGGTAATGATAATTAAAACAAGCGTGATGGACATCCGGCAAGTTAAAAAAACCCGGCTAAGGCTTCAAAATTGCACAAGGCCATTTACATTTATGCAAAATTTTACTACCCATGAAACTTACTTTCCGGAACATCCACCGCGATATTGCATACTTCTACCTGGGGCTTATCATTGCCTTCGCCTTTTCAGGAATTTTCCTGAATCACCGGCAGGCGTGGCACCCCAGAAGGTATAAAGCAGATGTTAGAGAGGTTACCGTCCGGCCCGTGCATAAAGACTCTGTTAGCGAGGACTATGTAGCGGCTTTTACCCACGAGCACAATATTGACGACAACGTGCGCAGGTTTGCGGTTAACAACAATGTGCTGCGCATATCGTATGTAAACCACGATGCCGACATTGATTTAACAACCGGCAACACAACCATTGTTCACTATAAAATTACTCCCCTGCTCGGGCAGATGACCACCCTGCATGTCGACACCAGCAAATGGTGGATTTATTATTCGGATGTATTTGGCGCGGCCATGTTGGTAATAGCTGTTACCGGTATGTTTATTGAAAAGGGTAAGAACAGCTTTCGGGCACGCGGCTGGAAGCTGGCCCTGGCGGGTATTATTTTTCCCCTGGTTTTTTTATTCCTGCTCAGTTAATCCGGTTTAGTGGAGATTAAAATTCATAACGAAACGGTTGAATTGCTGTGGCAGAAAGCGTTGTTGTGGAAGCGGAACGGCCTGTTGATTATTGCTGATCTACATCTGGGCAAGGTTAACCACTTCCGCAAGTTGGGAATACCCGTTCCGTTAAAAGCCAATACCAAAAACCTGGAGCACCTTGCCGGCCTGATGATGGCCGTTAAGCCAAAGCGTGTGCTTTTTCTTGGAGACTTGTTTCACAGTCATTACAATTCGGAGTGGGAGACCGTAAAACAACTGGTTAACAATTTCAGAAATTGTTCGTTTGAGCTGGTTCCCGGCAATCATGATATCCTGAGCCGCGAACAGTACACCCGCAGCGGTCTTCAGCTTCATAACGAACAACTGGAAGAAGGTCCATTTATTTTCACCCACCAGCCCGCAGGTGTTGTGCCGGAAGTAAGGTACAACATTGCCGGCCACCTGCACCCGGGCATTCAACTTAATGGTAAGGGCAGGCAATCGGTTATGCTCCCGTGCTTTTATTTCAACGAGAGGCAGGCATACCTGCCTGCCTTTGGCGCGTTTACAGGCATGGCCCGCATAACCCCGAAAGAAAACGATAAAGTATTTGCTGTGGCTGATGGCCGGATTGTTGAAGTGTAAGTACTGCTGAAATGCACCCGATAGCTGAGCATCTGTTAACACGCTATACGATCAGGTTCAGGCTGACTGTTCTTGCCTGGCTTATCACTGCTGCCTGCATGGCGCAGGATACCACCCGTATCTCACTTCTTTTTATTGGCGACATTATGCAACACGACTCCCAGTTGCAGTCGGCCTACGATGCAGCCACCGGTTTATATAACTATGAACCCTGTTTTCGGTATGTAAAAAAGTATTTTAGCGGGGCAGACCTCACCATCGGGAACCTGGAACTGACGTTGGGCGGAAAGCCCTATACAGGTTACCCCGAGTTTAGCGCGCCTGATGCGTTGGCTGCAGCCTTGAAGCATGCAGGAGTTGATGTGTTGGTAACGGCCAACAACCACAGCCTCGACCGGAGGCGAAAAGGCCTTGAGCGTACCATTAAGGTGTTGGACAGCCTGAAGATGTTACATACCGGTACCTTTCGCGATACGGTTGAGCGTATGAATGATTACCCGCTGCTGATTTCAAAAAACGGAATCAACCTCGCTTTGCTTAATTATACGTATGGCACCAACGGAATACCGGTAACAAAACCAAACGTGGTTAACCTGATTGACACTGCGGTAATACGAAAGGACCTCGCCCAGGCAAAAAAACTGAACCCCGACATGATTATCATATTCATGCATTGGGGAAACGAATACCAAAGCATGCCGTCAAAACAACAGAAGCAACTCGCTGAATATTGTTTTTCGAATGGTGCCAACCTGGTTATCGGGGCACACCCGCATGTACTACAACCGATGGAATGGCGAAAGGACAAAAACCAGTTGGTGGTGTACTCGCTGGGAAATTTTATTTCGGGGCAGCGCGACCGTTACCGCGATGGCGCTGCCATGGTTAGGATAGAGGTGAGCAAAATATATTATTCCGACAGCCTGGCTGCGACATCGGTTAACGATGCGGGGTACATCCTGCATTGGGTTTACCGAACCCCTGCGCCCAACCGTAAGTTTTATGTGTTGCCTGTACCCGATTTCGAAGCGGATACAACGGCATTCATTTATGATGACCTTTCAAAACTGGCCTTTACCAGGTTTTTGGAAGATGCGCGGAAACTCCTGGCATCAGGAAATATCGGTGTAGAGGAGATTAAAATTCCCGCACCCGATTCGGCAATCTGCTACCGGGTTGTTTGGCAAGTGCCCGCGTATGCGAAAGACTGGACTGCCGGACTGGAGCCATCGGATTTTCGTTTCGGCATTGAAGTGGAAACCGATGCGGCCGGTAATCAGCAGGTGCGTAGCGGCAGTTTCCGGAGGCGCAGCGCTGCTGAAACCTATCTTAAAAAGATACAGGTAGGGTATCCGGAAGCTCAACTGGTTACGTCAGGCTGCAAGCAATAACATGCTGCATACCTGGTTACCGCTTTTTTTTCTTTTTACCGGGCTGTGCACTGCCGGTGCTGTAAAATACACCGATTGAAAATTCCAATCCGGTGAAATCAATTTTCGCTTCGGTAAAATCAATTGGTTTTGTTTCCAGCGAAGTTGTTCCGCCCGTGTACGAACCGGTTAGCGGAAATTTTGATTCGCCTATCAGGTAGTTGGTCTCTAATGAAATCCCGATTTGCTGCGTTACATAAAAAGTCAGTTCCGCACCAACATGGTAGCCAAAACCCGGTTGGTTGTTGAACCGGACATTGGAGTTGGCAACACTCCAGCCCTCCAGTTCGCGCAAAGCCCGATCGAGGTTTCCATAATTGATTTTTTGCCCGAAGCCGTAAAAAAGAAATCCACCGCCTTTAATGTCAAATTCAACGCTGTTGCCTTTAAGCATAAACACCAGTTCGGCCGGAACGAACAACGTAAAATTGGGTCCGATAAGCGGCTGCTTTGTTTCAAACGGAAGCCCTTTCATGCCCAGGCCCGACATGCGGTAAAGCGAAGCGCCCGTTTCAATGGCTACGAACCGGGTAAGGTCAATGCCAACACCCCTCAAAGAAAACGGACTGATGGGTGCGGAGAAATACCCGTTTTTCGGGAGGAAATACGAAAAAGACAGGCCGAATTCCTGTGCGATGCCGGTAATGCTCAGGGCACTCAGCAATGCGATAATTGAAAGCCGTTTCATTTTTTTGAATTATAGTCGGAGTAAAGTGTTTGAATGTATGCCTTGGCGCGGTTAAGCGATTGTTCCTGAACGTTGCCTTCCGAAATAATGTATTGTTTACCGGGGTTATCGTAAACAACGTAAACATCGGGTGAAAGATAGCCGTAGCCGTCATTAAAAATGTACACGGCAAAATCTTTAACATTATCTGCGAAAATATTTTTGCTGAACCGGAATTTCCGGTCGGGCTTACCCACCTGGGCAAGCAGGGTGTTGGACAGGTCGGTTTGGTTGGCATAGGTATGGATGGTTGTGTTGCGGGTAACAGCTCCGCCAATCCACAACATGGGGATGTGAAATTTTTCGCGTGTTTCTGGTTTCTTCATTCCCGGCAGGCGGTGTCCATGGTCAGCCGTGATAATCACCAGCGTATTTTGCCACCAGGGTTTTCTTTTTGCTTTGACAATAAAATCTCCCAACACCTTATCGGCATAAAAGCACGCGTTCATATACCGGTGGGCTTCATCGCTGCCCGGTATGGCAGTTGACATGGGCACGGTAAAGGGCTCATGACTGCTTAAGGTGAGTACGGCTTTGAAAAAGGGCAGGTGTTGGGCCGTATCAAGTTCGTGTAGTGCCTGGTGGTAAACGTGCTCATCGTGTACGCCCCATTTAAATTCATCCAGATCATCCGGAAAGTCATCAATCGAAGTAATGTGCGAGAACCTGCCGTTGGTCAGGAACGACCGGTAATTGGCAAAGTCAACATCGCCTCCATAGACAAACGATGTTGAGTACCCCAATTCTTCAAGAGCCGTGCTAAGAAAATGCAATTGCTGTGTTTTTTGCGGGTACTTAATGATGGAGCCCCTCGGTTGTGCCGGGTAAGCGCCAAGCAAACTCACCAGTCCTTTGTCGGTACGGTCACCATTGGCATAAAACTTACTAAACAAGATGCCTTCGGCACACAATGCGTTAAGGTTGGGCATTACTCCGGCAAGGCCGCCAAGCGGCTCCACCACCTCCGCAGTTATGCCCTCCAGTATGATAAGCAGAATGTTGGGCTGCGGTACAGTAAGTACTTTTTGAATTGAATCAGTTTCAGGATATAGTTCATTGAAAAATTTTGAGGTAAGTGCTTTATCGAAAAAATTTTCAGGATAAATAAGCTTGTTATCGGTTTGCAGGCTGTATAAAAAGTTCCATACCACATTAATACCGGCATGGTTGGCATAGGATTTTGATTTATGGTAATACACGAAGCTGACATTCATGGTGGAAACACTGAAACTTCCGCGGATAGGAATGATCAGCGCTGCGGTTAACCCCAGCAATAGTGCCGCATGCTTCCATTTTTTTGTTGGCTGCAATAATCTGAAAGTTTTTCCGGTTGTTCGCATAAATAGGAATGCCGCAAGGCCCGCGAGTCCGGTTGCAATAAGCAATAACCGAATGGTTACAGTGGCTTCAACCGTACCGGCCGCTTCCGAACCCATATAAAACAGAGGCGCAGTATTCAACCGGAAACCCCAGTGTCGGTACAATTCCAAATCAACAACAACAATAATACTGGCGCTAAGAATCAATACCAGGTTAACGCCATAAAATATACCCGATAGTATTTTTGAATGATAAAAGACACTGGTAAGCAGGATTAGCCCGGTCAGGGCAAGCAGGTAGCCCGTCATGCTGGCGTCCATCGCCAGGCCGTACAGGCAGCTTTTCAGGATTTCACCTGCTGAAAGTTGTGCGGTGAGGTAGGCATTGTACACTAAAAATAGAATGCGGGAAAAGGTAAAAAACGCCATCCAGAACAGGAGTAAACTGATAAAAATACGGAGGCGTTCACGCATGCGATTAATGGCTACACTAACCAGTGCCGGTAAAGATAAACCTGCTTGCCGGTGATTGAAAATATCCTTAGCATTAACACCTCAATTGTACCCTTATGAATAAACTTATCCTTTGTCTGGTGGCTGTTATGCTTGCGGTAACGTCATGCCGGCAAAAAACCCAACCCGCTGACCTGATTATTTATGGAGGCACCATTTACACAGTAAACGATAAGCAGCCCGTTGTCGAAGCTGTGGTTGTGCGGGGCGACAAGATTGAGTATGCGGGTACTCAACAGGAAGCGCTGCGGTACAAAGGCGAAGCCACTCAGTTGCTAAACCTGGAAGGTAAGGTAATGACCCCGGGTTTTATTGAAGGCCACGGTCACCTGATGGGTGTGGGGTATAACGAATTGAACCTCGACCTGATGGACGTAAAAAGTTATGATGAACTGGTGGAGCGCGTGCGCGAGGCCGCAACCCGGGCCCAACCCGGGCAATGGATACTTGGGCGCGGCTGGCACCAGGATAAATGGGATGTTAAGCCTGAACGCATGGTTAAGGGATTTCAGACCCACCATAAATTAAGCGAAGCAACGCCAAATAACCCGGTCTTTCTTCGCCATGCCAGCGGGCATGCGGCAATGGCCAATGCAAAAGCCATGGAAATAGCCGGTGTTAACCCATTGGCAAAGGATAAAACAGCCAAAGGAAACATTGAAGGCGGTGAGATTATCCTGGATGAACTGGGCAATCCAACCGGCATCTTTAACGAGCGGGCCATGTCGCTCATCGCCCGCCATATTCCGGAAGATAATGACGAGCGCGACAGGCAGGCGCTTGAACGGGCCATACAGGCGTGCTGGCGTAACGGCATCACCGGGTTTCACGATGCCGGCACAAGCCGCGAAAACATAGCGCTGTATCGCACCTTCCGCGATGAAGGAAAATTAGGTGTGCGCCTGTACGTAATGCTTACCGGCTGGGATCGCGACCTGGTGCATGAGTGGGTGAAAAAAGGGGTGGAGATTGATCCGGCCAACTGGTTAACCATCCGTTCAATAAAGTTGAACTGTGACGGGGCATTGGGTTCGAGGGGTGCCTGGCTGCTTGAACCATATTCGGACAGACCCGGATTTTACGGTATGGCCACCCTTTCGATGGATACCGTGCTGGCTACTTCAAGGGCTGCACTCAAGTCTGGTTTCCAGGTATGTTCGCACGCTATTGGCGACAGGGCTAACCGCGAAATATTGGATCGGTATGAACTTGCCTTCAACGAAAATCCTGACGTGCGTGATCACCGCTTCCGGATTGAGCACGCCCAACACCTTCATCCGGCCGATATTCCCCGGTTCGGGAAACTGGGTGTGATACCGGCCATGCAGGCCATTCACATGTCGAGCGACAGGCCCTGGGCTATTGAGCGGTTAGGGGAGAAGCGGATAAAAGAGGGCGCCTACATGTGGCAATCCTTGTTGAAATCGGGTGCTGTAATTGTAAACGGCACCGATGCACCGGTTGAGCCCCTTAACCCGATACCAAGTTTTTATGCATCGGTTACCCGGAAAACGCTTAAAGGCGAACCCGAAGGAGGATACGAACCGGAGGAAAAAATGACACGCGAACAAGCCCTTCGATCCTATACGCTTGATGCAGCCTTTGGCGCTTTTGAGGAAAAAATCAAGGGGTCTATTGAAGCAGGGAAACTGGCAGATTTCACCGTCTTTTCTGCTGATATCATGACTGCCCCGGAATCGGAATTGCTGAAAACCGAGGTGGCCATGACCATAGTGGGTGGCAAGGTGGTTTACAAAAAATAAAAGGAGCCAGTGCTCCCTTTATTTCGATTAAAATCTAATACCTGATACTTAAGAGCGGATGTACTTTTCGGCCTTTTTCCGCAGCAAATCCCTGTCGGAGGTGATAGAAGGATCGCTGTAAATATGCTGTGACAGCTCCATGACAACCGATTTTTTGTAACCAAGCTTTTCGGCAATGCTTTCGCAAAAAACAATCTCGCTCTTGAATACCTGGCCGTCCATTTTCATCATTTGGATAAGGTAGTACAGGTGTTCAAACTTCTCATCGTTGGTCATGGCGCTGAGGCTGGTTATGGGTTTCGGGTTTTTTATCAACTGGTCAACCTCTTCCCGGCTAAGCCCGTTAGCCTTACCCACCATGTGGATTAGTTTTGACTCCTTTTCTTCAATTTTGCTGTCGCTGGCAGCCAGGTTAATCAAAACGTTTAATTCGGCTTGCTTATTAAATGTCATATTGTAGTAAAGGGTTAATGCTTTAATCGTTGAAATATAGCTAAAATTACAATGTTTTAGCACACAAACAAAAAAAGCGGCCCCTGCAACCTTTGCCTGGGCGGTGAGTCTTTGAATTAAAATTTTGCGTATGAAACGGATACTGGTTGTTGCTCTCCTTATTCCCTCCTTTGTGTTGTTCGCTCAAAAAAGTCAGAACCGCGAGGTGGGTTCATTTTCAGGGATAAAGGTTGCAGAGGGTATTGACGTTTACCTGAAAAAGGGCGACAAACCTGCTGTACGTCTGGAAGTTACCGGAACCGATCCGGAAAACGTAATAACCGAGACATCGGGAGGATACCTTAAAATCCACATGGCTTCGGGCAGCTACCGTAACCGTACTGTAAAAGTTTATGTTACCTATGTTGAACTGGATAAGATATCGGCCAGTTCGGCTGCCAACATATTTGCCGAAGGCACCATTAAAACCCGCAGCCTGTCGATAAGCGCCAGCAGTGCTGCATCCATTGATCTTTCAGTTGAGGGAGAAGCGGTTACCGTAAGTGCTTCAAGCGCGGCCGATGTGGATTTACGGGGAAAGGCTGCGCGGCTTTCCATTGATGTAAGCAGTTCAGGCGAGGTTGACGCCTACGACCTTGAGGCCGAATCGGTTACCATCCAGGCCAGCAGTGCCGGCTCGGCCAAGATACATGTAACAAACGAGTTAAATGCACAGGCCAGTAGTGCCGGAAGTGTGCGATACAAGGGAAATCCTTCGCGCAGCAACACCAATGCCAGCAGCGGGGGATCGGTTAAAAAGATAAGTTGATTTTAGCCATCCAGGCTTTAATCTCACATTTTTTGTACATAGTAGGGTCAAAAATTACCCTACTTTCTGAAAAAGTGTAATAAATTTTGATTTATAGGGTTAAAAATTAGCCTGCTTTATAAAAAGTACTACTTTTGTGCCCATAGTTTCGTTAACCCAACAACCACTATGGCGCACTTACGATTTGAAGCCTTAAAACGGCTGAGTGAACAACCCCGGGTGCATGTAGATGCTCCCTCACCCAATGTTTCTGATTACTTTGGAGAAAATGTGTTCAGCCTGGAGCAGATGCGTGGCTCCCTGTCGGCTGCCGTATTTAAAAAAGTAAGCCAGGCTATTGTCAACCACGAGAAGATTGATGAAGCCACAGCCGATGCAGTAGCCTCGGCCGTAAAAAGCTGGGCGCTCTCAAAAGGTGCTACCCACTTTACCCACTGGTTCCAGCCTTTAACAGGCGGTACTGCCGAGAAGCACGATTCATTTTTTGATGCAAAGGCAGGTATTGAACGGTTTAAAGGAAGCGAATTGGTTCAACAGGAACCTGACGCGTCATCATTCCCCAGCGGAGGTATCCGCAGTACCTTTGAAGCCCGCGGCTACACCGCATGGGACCCGACCAGCCCGATGTTTTTGTACGGCAAAACACTGTGTATTCCCACCGTATTCGTTTCGTATACCGGTGAGACCCTTGATGCCAAAGGCCCGTTGCTGAAGGCATTGAAAGCAGTTGATAAGGCAGCCACCCAGGTTTGCCAGTTATTCGATAAAGACATCCAGCATGTTACGGCTTCACTTGGGCCTGAACAGGAATACTTTGTTATTGACGAGGCCCTGTACAATGCCCGTCCCGACCTGATCATGGCCGGCCGAACGGTATTTGGGCATTCGCCTGCACGCGGTCAGCAAATGGAAGATCACTACTTTGCTTCCATCCCTTCGCGGGTGTACGATTTTATGAAAGACTTCGAAATTGAGTGCTGGAAACTCGGCATACCCGTGCGCACACGTCATAACGAGGTGGCCCCAAGCCAGTTCGAAGTTGCCCCGTTATTTGAGGAAGTAAACGTTGCCAACGACCACAACCAATTAATGATGGACGTGATGTGGCGCGTGGCCGGCAAGCATAAACTAAAAGTTTTGTTCCATGAAAAACCCTTTGCAGGTTTAAATGGAACCGGAAAACACAACAACTGGTCGCTGATTACCGATACCGGAATAAACCTGTTTGCGCCTTCGAGCAGCGCCCGCGATAACCTGTTGTTCCTGACGTTCTTCGTTACCACAATTAAAGCCGTGCACGAGCATGCCGATTTGCTCAGGGCAAGCATTGCCACCCCGGGTAATGACTTTCGCCTGGGGGCAAACGAGGCGCCCCCGGCCATCATGTCGGTGTTTATCGGTTCGCAGATGTCGGCCGTTCTGGATGAACTTGAAAAGAAAGGCAATGTAAAAATCGAGAAAGGCGATAACATGTACATGAAACTGGGCATTGACCAGATTCCGGAAATTATTCTTGACGCCACTGACCGCAACCGCACATCACCGTTTGCCTTCACCGGCAATAAATTTGAATTCCGGGCAGTAGGGGGAAGCGATAACTGCGCGGTAGCCATGACCGCCCTCAACCTGATTGTGGCCAACCAGTTAACGCACTTCCATGAAGTGGTTTCGAAGGAAGTTGAAAAAGGTACCGAAAAGCGAATCGCTGTTGTTAACCTGCTCCGCAAGTACATTAAGGAATCAAAAGATATCCGGTTTGAAGGAGACGGGTATTCGGAGGAGTGGGTAAAGGAAGCCGCTAAGCGGAAATTGAAAAACATCAAGAATATGCCCCGGGCCCTTGATGCCTACCTCGAAAAAAAATCCGTTGAGATTTATGAGCGCCACGGTGTGCTTACCCATAAAGAACTGGAAGCACGCAATGAAATCCGCCTGGAGGCTTACATTAAACGGGTACAAATTGAGGCCCGGGTAATGGGCGACCTGGCCATGAACCACATCATTCCAACGGCCATTGCCTACCAGAACAAACTTATAGCCAATGCCAACGGACTGAAAGGACTGGGTATTGACAATAAAGCGGTAATCCAGACCATAAAGGAAATATCCGGCCATATTGAAACCATAAAAACCGGTGTCCGCAAAATGATTGAGGAGCGTAAACGGGTAAATAAGATAACCGATACGCACGCCCGCGCCCTTGCCTATTGCGATGATATCAAAGAGAAATACTTTGATAAAATCCGCGAAGCGGTGGATGAACTGGAACTATTGGTAGATAATGAAGACTGGCCTCTTGTAAAATACCGGGAACTTTTGTTTCTTCGCTAGGTAATAAACCTAAACCTGTGAATAAAAGCGGATAATCCTTTGGGTTTTCCGCTTTTTGTTTACCAAGCTAAATTTAATTCCAATGAAAAAATCCATCATCTTACTGTTCCTGTTTTTGTCTTTGATTGCTTTTGCGCAAAAAAATCCTATTGAACAGATAACCAAACTGATCACCAAAGAAGAAGCGGAAGCCCACCTTACCTTCCTGGCTGCCGATGAAATGCGCGGACGGGACACCGGCTCGCCTGAACTGGATATTGCAGCCAACTACCTGGCCGCTCATTTTGCGTTAATGGGCCTTAAAAATGCACCCGGGCTGGATTCGTATTTTCAGCCGGTTAATTTCGTAAACGTCCATCCGGCAACCGCGGGCAAGCTGGTTATAGGCGATGACGCGTTTCAATTCAAAGATCATTTTATTCAGTTTGAGGGAGGTAATTTCGAGTGGAGTGGTGACGTGGTGTATGCCGGCTATGGCTCGCCCGAAGAACTGGCCCGCGCCAATGTTAAAGGTAAACTGGTAGTTGCACTCGCGGGTAAAAAAGATTCGGAAGGGAACCCGATGGCAGTGTTCTATGCCGCAGGTGAAAAATTTAACGATGCTAAAGCTGCGGGCGCTGCCGGTCTTATCGAAATTTTTGCAATACCCCAGGTGCCGTGGCCGGCACTTGTAAACTATTTTGCTTCGAACGTGAGCATGAAGGTAAAAGGCAATGGTGGTACAGCCGTGCACGTGTGGTTGAAAGACAGCGATGCGGCAAGCCTTAAAAAACTTAAAGAATCAGCTTCGTTGCCGGGCTCCCTGAAAATTGAAGGCGTACGCGAAGTTGTGGTGCGCTCTAAAAATGTAATCGGAATGCTGGAAGGAACTGATCCTAAATTAAAGGAGGAGTACCTGGTTGTTTCAGCACACTATGATCACGTGGGCGTAAGTAAACGCGGTAATCAAACCGATTCGATTTTTAACGGAGCCCGCGATAACGCCATCGGTGTTGTAGGTATGCTGGCAACGGCAAAATACCTGTCGCAATACCGGCCTAAGCGCTCCGTACTGTTTATGGCGCTTACGGGTGAGGAAAAAGGCCTGCTGGGCAGTAAGTATTATTCGGAGAACCCCGTAATACCGCTTAACAAAACGGTATTTAACTTTAATTGCGATGGTGCCGGTTACAACGATGTAACCATTGCCACCATTATCGGCATGGAACGAACAACCGCTGAAGCCGACCTGGCCAAAGCCTGTGCTGCCTTTGGCATAAAAGCCGCTGTTGATCCCGTGCCGGAGCAAAACCTGTTTGAGCGTTCGGATAATTACAATTTTGCCGTAAAGGGCGTGCCGGCCATTACCTTTGCCCCCGGCATAAAAGCGTTTGATGCCGACCTGAACAAATATTATCACCAGCCCGCTGACGAAGTAAATTCGCTCGACTTCGATTACCTGGTTAAGTACTACCGGGCTTATGTTTATGCCAACGTACTTTTGGCCAATAACCCCAAAGCCCCGGTGTGGAAGGCAGGCGATAAGTTTGAAGCAGAAGCAAAGAAACTGTACGGCCACTAATCAGTGGCCTGACAGGTGGGTGGGTTGGTGGTTTCCGACTAATTTCAAAATAGCCTCCCGTATCAGTTCCGGGTTTGTCCACGGTACGAAGTGGTTCATGCCTGCTTTTCGGGTTATATCAACTTTTGCGTTAATAAATTTTGCTTGGGCAAAATCGGCATTGGCAGCAGGCACCAGCGAATCGTTTTCTCCCTGAATTACAATTACCGGGCAGGTTATTTTATCCAGTTCCGGCACCATGGCTTCGAGTTGCGGCTTTAACTGATAGATTTCTTCGTTCGATGCACGGAGGGATCGCGGTAATACCCAACTCAAAAAAGGCGAGGCAAAGGGTGCACGCCACCAGGTTTCGTTTGGCTCCAGTTCGGGGCTGATAGAGGGTGCCACCAGGATGAGCCCGTCAACCAGTTCGGGATAATCCAGGGCCATGCGCACCACCAGGGGACCACCCAGCGAATGCCCTACTAAAAGTACCGGTCTGTTGGACGGGTGCTCGCGGAGGATGGGCGCCAAAGCAGCGGATTGTTTTTTAAGCGAAGGCTCCGCCACTCCGAAATTAGAATGACCAAACCCGGGCCGGTCGGTTGAAATAAGCAGAAAATCGCGGTTAAGCGATGAGTCTGCCAGGAAGTGAATAAAGGCACTTAACGATCCGGGTGAGCCGTGAACAAACAAAACAAGCGCTCCATCGGGGTTGCCGGCTTTAACATAGTGAATGGCCTTGCTGCCCGTGCCGATGCGGTGGCGGCTGCCGTTGATATTCTCTTTTTTGAAAAAAGAATCGACCTCTTTCGGACTCATTCGGAACGTCATGCAGGCATGGCTGGTAAATAGTAAGATACCGACAAATGCAACTGAAACAAGCAGGCCGGTCATTGAACGTCTCAGCATAGTTAAGGTGTGTTAAGCACCTTTTTGTATTGTGCAGTATTGGTCAGGACATCAAGCGCTTTTTTCAGATCGTGGTCGTACTTAAACCCGGATTCCACAGAACCGCGCTCGCTGAAATACCGAAGCATAATGTCCTG
>JAGUUF010000054.1 GCA_020063545.1 Cytophagales bacterium | reverse complement strand
CACACGCTTGAAGAAAACCTGCGCAACCGGCTTGAAATTGCCGGCATCCATGTAATTGAGGCACGCATCGGGTACCTGGCGTACGCATCTGAAATTGCCAGCGCCATGCTGCGCAGGCAACAGGCAGCAGCGGTGGTTTCCGCCCGCTATAAAATTGTTGAGGGCGCAGTGAGCATGGTGCAGATGGCGCTTGACCACCTGTCAAAACAACAAATTATTGATCTGGATGAAGAACGTAAAGCAGCTATGGTAAGTAACCTGATGGTAGTACTCTGTGCCGATAAAGATGTAAGCCCGGTAGTAAATACCGGAACATTAAATACCTAGACCTGGTATGAATTACTCAGAGACACAACGTTTCCGTAACCTGCGGTGGCTTTGGATGATCATGATCGGGTTACTCCTTGCTGAGGTCGTCTTCATTTTGCCTGAACTCATACACAGCCCACACCATTTGGTGGTGACCCTGGTGGCCAGCCTAATGCCCTTTCTTCTCATACTCTTTGTTTTCAGCTATGAAGTACGCATTGATCAGGCTGGAGTTAAATATCGATTTTCGCCAAGACTTAATCGCTGGAAGGTTATTCGGTTTGACGATGTCCAGTCTTATTCAATAAAAGAAAAGAGTACACTATATGAAAGGTTTCATCTGGGTTATTCCAAAAGTTTGTTCCTCAAAAATGAAATTGTAAACATTACAGGTAACAAATACATGGTGTTGGTTCTGAAAAACGGAACTGTAGTAAAGTTAGGAACAGAACATGCTGACACGATGGAACGCATATTAAAGAGGTTTTTAACCAAATCATTTCAGGAATAAATGGCACAGAAAAAACCATTTGTTCTTCGCCTCGACCCCGAACTGCTGAAAGCGGTTGAAAAATGGGCTGCGGATGAATTCCGCAGCACCAACGGGCAACTGGAGTGGATTATCGCCCGCGCACTTAAAGAAGCGGGACGTCTAAAACAAAAATAATTCTAAACCGTCAGGCAGATTTCATCCATCCGATTATTTTGCGAATGAAATCATCCTGACACCAATGCGATCACAAATGATTCAACTTTTATTGCTGCTGGTTTGCTTTGTCGCTTACCAAGTATCGGCACAATCCGATTACGTAGCACTGGCGAAAGGTGATACGCTTTACGGGGAGGTGCGCATCCTGAGTTACGGCAACGATCAAAAAATACAACTTACCGGACCCTCCCGAAAAAAGACCATTTATGAAAAAACCCAGGTAAAAGCGTTTAGCCTTGACGGCAAGCAGTACCATACCGTCCGCACACCGCAAGGCTACACGGTAATGCAACTAATAAAAGAAGGTTACCTGAGCCTGTATGCTTTCCAGATGGAAAACCAAAGCACGTGGGACGGGCAATACTTATACAAACGCGATGGAAAAGGTATGGAGGTAACCAGCCTGCTGTTTAAGAAAAGATTGACAGGATTTATTACCGAATGCCCCGAAGTTGTGGCTAAAATAGAAGCGAAGGAATTATCGCGGAACGATTTGGACGAAATAATCGATCAATTCAATGCATGCATTGATGAGCGAACAAAAGCTGCGGCAGTTCAGGCTGAAAAATCGAACACGCTTGATGAACTGGAAATAGCCGTTAAAAAATTAGAAGACTCCGAAAACAAATCAACCGCACTTGAAGTGATTGCCGAATTGCGCCTTAAAGTGCAACGGGGCGAAAAAGTACCTTCCATTTTCGGTAAAACCCTGCTCGATGCACTTGCCGCCTACCCGCAACTTACCGAACTGGCACAGGCCGCCCTGCGTGAAACGCAGCGTTAAGATCGGTTTGTAAATTTTTTAAGTGTTGCGATAACGGTTTCCTTGTTCACGGTAAGAACAAACACCGAGCAAACTGCCACCAGTACGGCATAGAAAAACAACAGTCCGCCATCATCCTTCACTTCAATACCGAGAAACACCAGGTGCATGCCGATAGCGCCTGCCATCAGGCCAAGTGCCAGCGCGCCACCGACCCACGCTGTCGTATTGATCAGCAACAACACCGAGGCAATTAACTCAAATATTCCTACCGCATACCGGCCCCAGGGCTCCATACCAACGGTTGTAAATATCTCCACCGATTCAGCCGCACCGGTAAACTTAAAGTACAAGGTTTGAAGCATGATGATGGCAGCCACCAACCGGGCCAGCCAGTAAAAAATTTTACGGGTTTCCATGCCACAATCATACGGAATTGTGAAGCCAGGGTTTGTCAAGTACCAGACATTGCCGTAGTTTAGGAAAACAACAACGGCATTGATACGAAGCCATGCGATTTAACTTCATCTTCCTTCTCCTCATAGTGGCCTGCCAACCCGGCTCAACAAACGAAGAACAAAAGGAAGAGCCTGCCGACAGTGCACGCAATGCAACTCATGAAGACCAGGAGTTACCGGTAAATTATGAAAATCTTTACGGCCAGTACCTTCATGAGAGTAACACCCACGGGTTTACCGCATTACTGGAACTGAAACCGCAGGGTAACGACCTTTTATTTACGGTAAGCCTGCTGCACAGCACGTGCGAAGCAACGCTTGATGGCGCCATCGGTATGGTGTACCATGGCAAAGAAGAGTATGCCGGCTTTTTTGACAGTGAACCGTGCCGGCTTGCATTCAACTTTTTTCATCTTGAAAAGAAAGTCAGAATTGATGAGATTGGTGTGTGCCGGACACATCCGGTAGGGTGTTCGTTTGGCGGCACATATATAAAGAAAAAGCCTGCCGATTGATCAGTAAAGGCCGCTTAAATCCCATTGCCCGGATGCCTCAAATGTAAGTTGCCCCTGGCCTGCCGTTAAAGGCGAAGGGAAGTTGTCCTCATACAACTTGCCCGTTCCCAGTCCCTGGTGTAACTGAAGCGGGTAGTTAGCCGCAAACTGCGCGATGGCATTTAACCCGATGTTCGATTCAAGTGCTGAAGTTATCCACCACCCGATACCGGCCGCTTCAGCGTGTACTATCCATTCGGCACAGGATTGCAGCCCGCCATGCAATGTGGGTTTTAAAATGATGTACTGCGGCTTAATTTTTTTCAGCAGTTTTTCTTT